>JAFUGO010000122.1 GCA_017469325.1 Mogibacterium sp.
TGTAGTAGATCGGCAGCTCTTCCATAGGGATGATCTCTTTTGCGCGCAGATTCGTGACCGGAACCTCCGCTGTAGGGATCAGGAAGAAATCCTTTGCCGGAACGTAGAACATGTCGTCTTCGAACTTCGGAAGCTGGCCCGTTCCCGTCATGGATTCGCGGTTCACCATGAACGGCGGCAGGATCTCCGTATATCCCTGCTCCTCTGTGTGAAGATCGAGCATGAAGTTGATGACCGCTCTTTCGAGCTTTGCGCCGAGTCCCTTGTAAACCGTGAATCTTGCTCCGGACAGCTTGCCGGCTCTTTCAAAGTCGAGTATGTCGAGGGCCTCGCCGATGTCCCAGTGAGCCTTAGCCTCAAACTCAAACTCGCGGGGATCTCCTACCCTGCGAAGCTCCACATTGGCCGTATCATCCTTGCCCTCCTGAACAGCAGCGTTAGGCACATTCGGAACTCCCAGCAGCACGCTCCTGAGTTCTTCCTCTACCTTGGCGACCTCGCCGTCCAGCTCCTTGATGCGTGCCGACAGATGCTTCATCTCCTTGAAGAGCTCGCTTACGTCCTTACCCTCTTTTTTGAGCTTAGGTACTTCGCGCGATGTCACGTTCTGCTTGTTCTTGAGCGCCTCGACCTCAGCCAGGAGCTCTCTTCTCCTAACGTCAAGTTCTTTTACGCTGTCGAGTCCGAAGTCGCCTTTGCCGCGGCGTTCAACTCCGGCCTTTACTCCTTCAAAATCTTCTCTGATCTTCTTGATATCCAGCATGATGCTTCCTCTCTACTTAAAATATATTGCGGCAGTACTTTGCGTATACTTCGCGCAGCTCTTCGAGCTTTTCTTCTATCTCGATCTCGAGGCCGCTCAGGCCTGCAAAGTCTTTTTCGTCTATGGCTATCCTCGCCTGCATCAGCAGCGAGACTCTGTCCTTCTCTTCGTGTCCGATCAGCGACTTGAGCTCTGAGCACCTGCTCCAGTTGGCCTCGTCGTAGTCATTCGTCTCATCGTCGTGAAGCTTTACGCAGCCGCGCAGATAATCCATCGTGTTCTGTATGTATCTGTCGTGGTACTCCATCATCCACTTATATACCATCTGCTCGCGGTACGATCTGAGTATCATGGTGCGGATCTCATCTCCGCCCGTGATCAGCTTCACTCTGTCCGCGTCATAGCAGCCGTCGCCCCAGGCCATGAAGCTCTCCCATACGTTCGCCGGAGCTCTTCCGAACAGCTTCTCGCGTTCCTCAGGGGTGAACTCAGTGTAGATGTTGCGCTCTGCCCTGTACTCGCGGTCCTTCTCAAGATAGAAATCTTCCTGTCCGTAGTCCTTGCTGATGGATGCCTCGAGCTCGGAAGGAGTCTTCTTCGCCTCCAGCACGGCCTTTATGCCGTCCAGCATGGTCATGTAGCCCGCTCCGATGATGAGATAGCTGTTGGTGTGCGGGTTAGGCGACCTGAGCTCGAATCTGGTCGAGCGCGGATTCTTGAGGTCTCTTACGAGTCCGATGAGCACTGTTCTGTTACGGGACGGCGTCACATGGTCGACTCCGAGCGAAGTGACGATGCAGACCGGCGCTTCGTATCCCGGCTTGAGTCTCTGGAACGAGTCGTGCTCAGGCGCGATTATCGGGTTGAGGAGCTCGTAGTTTTTAAGGATGCCCATCAGAGCTCCGTAGCCTACCGGGCTCATGAAGTCCTCTTCTCTGCGCACAGGCTCGAACAGATTCACAACGCTGCCGTCTTTGAGCTTTGCCGCGACTCCGAAGTGCGTATGCTCTCCCGAGCCGGCTACACCGTGCATAGGCTTTGCCCTGAAAGTTACCTCGAGGCTGTTCATACGGAACACGTCCCTTACGATGTTCTTGACCTGGCTCTCGTTGTCGGCCGCCTGCATCGGGCCAGCGTACTTCCAGTCTATCTCGAGCTGCTCCATGAGGTGGTCGAAGGAACCGGAGTTGCCCATCTTGGCCTTTACTCCGCCTACCTCCTTGTGCCCCATCTCGACACTGAAGCCGTAGTGGTCGAGTATCTCGAGCGTCTGCTCCATCGCGGTCCCGACCGGTCCCGTTACTCGCTTCCAGTACTGCTCCTTAAGCTCCTGCGCGATCGAGAGCTGGTTGCGGTCAGCCCTGTCATCAGGTGTCTTGACCCAGAACTCAAGCTCGGTAGCGTTGGTCAGCAGTATTTCTTCTATCTCGTCCGAGCTGTCTATCCCGCCTATGTGTTCAAAGACATACGGATTCTCGTCGAGCAGCTTTCTGAACTCCTTTATGAATCCCTCTGCAGACTCCTTGAGGAATATCCTGGAACCAACCATCTTGTCGCCGTTGTGGCGCAGGAACGAAGGTATCCTGAGAGTTCCCGTAGGCAGCCCGGTCTCATAGTCGATATTGTCGTAATTGTATTCGACAAACCACTTAACATCTCTGTCAGGTACGATGTCGACTCTCGCGTTCGAAAGATCGGCTATCGTAGGCAGAGCTACGGACGAACCGTCTGTCTGCACTCCTTCCTCAAGGAGCTTTTCCATATCCTCGAGGAACAGCGCGACCGGGATCTTCTCGTCGGTATTGTGGCTTCCCATGTCAACACCCGTGAACGAGACGAACTTTACCTCAGGATGAGACACGAGACGACTCCGGACGGTCTCTTCATCGTGCTCATCCGGAGTCAGTGTAAACAGCATTCTATTAAGATCAAATCTTATCATTCAAGCCCCCTTGCAGACGCGGCTGAAAGCGCCGGACCGGTCAGCGGTCATCACGCACAGTCAGCCCCTGTCTGCTTATTCCCTGTTTGTTGTTTAACCTTTACGCAGCGTCGGCGGCATTGTCCGCAGGCGCTTCTGCTGCTTCGGCAGCCGGAGCTGCCGTATCCGCGGCTGCTTCAGCAGAGCTGCCGCTTCCGCTCTCGTTAGCCAGCTTTGTCAGATAGCCTTCGAGCTGCTTGATGTACTTGCCGTAGCCTTCCCAGTCACCGTTCTTCTGGCATTCGATGGCTTTGTCGTAAGCGTTCTGCGCCTTGCTTATGAGCGACTTAACATCTTCGCTCTGGTCGCCTTCGCCTCCGTCTATGCTGTCGATTTTATTGCCGGCGTCTCCGGCATTGCCTCCGAACAGGCTCAGGAGCGCCTCGCCGAGAGTCGGCTCGTAAGCGATCTTGTCCTGATAAGCCACGATCACTCGCTTGACTTCCGGGATAGCCTGGTTGGTAGCCTCCAGATATACCGGCTCAACGTACAGAAGCGATGTGCCTATAGGTATAACGAAGAGGTCACCTCTCTTGTATGACGACCCGGACTGTTTCCACAGCGAGAATTCCTTGGAGATCTCGGTGTTCTGGTCGATCTGGGCCTCGATCTGCATCGGACCGTAGATGGTCTTGTTCTTCGGCATCGTGTATACGATCAGCTGACCGTAATTATCGCCGTCGTTACGTCCCATCATGATGGCCGTCATGTTCTGCTTCGACTTCGGAGTGAACGGAACCATGTTGATAAACTCCGCACCCTCCTCTGTGTCAGGCAGGTTGAATACGTAGTAGCTCGGATCCATCTCTACGTCTTCCATGCCGTAGATCTGGTGAGCGATATCCCAGAGGTCCTCCTTCTGGTAGAAGACCTTGACCTCGTCCATGTGGTACTTGGTGTAGACGCTCGCCTGGATCTTGAACATCGCGTTAGGATATCTGAGGTGAGTCTTCATCTCGTCTGAGATATCGCTGTACGGCTTGAAGAGCTTCGGATAGATCTTCTGGTATGTCTGAGCGATCGGGTCGGTATCATCGACTATGTAGAAGTTTGTGCTTCCGTCATAGGCATTGACGATGACATTGATCGAGTTCCTTAGGTAGGTGGTCGGACGTGCGTATTCGTTGTCGGTATCTTATGGCTGTGAA
>JAFUGO010000123.1 GCA_017469325.1 Mogibacterium sp.
AGTCACCAAACTCGGAAACATCTCCTATGATTCGAGCGAAGCGGCTCAGGCTGAGAACTTCCGCAAGATGTTCCTGGCCATGTCATAGGATATCCGCGTCCTGATCGTAAAGCTTGCGGACAGGCTGCACAACATGCGGACTCTCTAGTATATGCCTACCAACAAACGTATCACGAAGGCCATGGAGACGCTCGAGATATACGCTCCTCTGGCAGGCAGGCTCGGTATCTTCAGCATCAAATTCGAACTCGAAGACCTTTCACTCAAATACCTGCATCCGCTCGAATACAAGAAGCTGGTCGACGCCGTTCAGAAGCGCAAGTCCGAATATGAAAAGAGCCTCGAGGTACTTACGGGCATCATATCGGATCAGCTCGACGAAGCGGGCATCCAGCACGATGTAAAAGGGCGTGCGAAACATCTTTACAGTATCTACCGTAAGATGATCATGCAGCAGAAGAACATAGACGAGATATTCGATATCCTCGCGGTAAGAATCCTCGTTACCAGCGTAAAGGACTGCTATGCGGCTCTCGGGCTGGTGCACAACAGATGGAAGCCTATCCCGGGAAGGTTCAAGGACTACATCGCGATGCCTAAGCCTAATATGTATCAGTCGATACATACGACGGTGCTCGGAGATAACGGCGAACCTTTCGAGATACAGATCAGAACTTATGAGATGCACCGCATCGCAGAATACGGTATCGCAGCCCACTGGAAGTACAAGGAAGGCAAGGTATCCGGAGCGGTCGATGACAGCGAGCAGAAGCTGTCGTGGCTGAGGCAGGCTCTCGAGTGGCAGAAAGAAGCCGAAGATTCCGTGGAGTTCCTCGAGACGGTAAAGGTAGACCTCTTCGATAATCAGGTCTTCGTATTTACCCCGGGCGGCGATGTGATAGAGCTTCCGGCAGAAAGCACTCCGCTGGACTTCGCTTTCAAGATCCATACCGACGTCGGTATAAGATGTGTAGGCGCCAAAGTAAACGGAAAGATGGTCACGATAGATCATCCTCTGCAGAACGGAGATATCGTCGAGATCGTTACTTCCGCCAACTCATCCGGTCCGAGCGTTGAATGGCTCAAGAAGTGCAAGACTTCGGGAGCCAAGAACAAGATCCGCAACTGGCTCCGCAAAGCCGACAAGGACAACGACGTCAACAAGGGCCGTACAAACATCAACAACTACATAAGAAAGAAGGGCTATGAACCGTCTCTCGTGACCAAGAATGCATATATCCTGAGAGCGGTAAAAGACTTCAACTGTTCGAACGTCAACGAACTCTTCCTGCAGATCTCAAGAGGAGGCAGCACCGTTTCAAGGCTCGGCCAGAAGCTGATCGAGTACTATGAGGCAGACAACAAGATAAAGAACGAAGAACCCGAGCAGATCGAAGTCAAAAAGAAACCTGTGATCAGAGAGCCGTCGCGCTCAGACTCGGGCATAATCGTGAAGGGGACCGACAATCTTCTCATAAGAAGAGCTACATGCTGCAATCCGGTTCCGGGCGACCCTATAACCGGTTATATATCAAAGGGCAAGGGCATCACGGTACACAGAGCGGACTGTGTCAACATACGCAACATAAGGGAAGAGGACAGAGGCAGACTCATCGAAGTCGAATGGGACTCCCCGAGCGAAAGCAGAAAATACTACGCGGATATCCAGATCGTTTCGGAAGAACGCAAGGGACTGTTCAAGGATATCTCCAAGGTGTGCGATGACTACGACCTTGAGGTCGTCGGCCTCAACCTCACACCGGGCGAGCCGGGCACCATCAACACTCTTCTGACTGTAGAGATAACCGATATGCACCAGATCCAGAGGCTTCTGACAGCTCTGAGGCAGGTGGATGACGTTCTAAAGGTGTTCAGGCCAAGATAATACAACAAGTTTACGATAATTATTTCTTATATCGGCGGTGACAAAATGAGTTTAGATATCAAATGCTATCCACGCGGACTCTACGAAGAGAACACATATCTGATAACCGATGACGCTACCGGATTCAAAGCCATAATCGATCCGGGAGTCTTCGATACCGATATCCGTTTCGACATACAGAACAACGCTTATCTCAAGTATGTTCTGCTCACTCACGGGCATCACGATCATTTCCTGGCTGCACAGCAGTACAGAGATGAGTACACAGGAGCAACTTTCGCTTATCCGGCCGGCGATATGGAGATAATGGACAACTACGGGACGCCGTATCCGAAGCCGTCAATGCTTCTTAATGAAGGCGATGTCATCACTCTGGGCGAAACTGAGCTCAAAGTGATAGCAACTCCCGGTCATACGGGAGGCGGGATATGCTTCCTTACCGACAATGAGATCTTTACCGGAGATACTCTCTTCAGACTGAGCGTCGGAAGGACGGATCTTCCGACAGGCAGCTGGGACACCCTCGTAAAGTCCATAAGCGAAAAGCTTTACACGCTGGATGAGGATCTCACGGTCTACCCGGGACACGGCGGGCCGACAACCATAGGTTTTGAAAAGAAGGCAAATCCTTTTGTATAGATTTTATATAAACAACATTGATGATGATTATCACTTCATGGAGCTTGCAAGGGTATTCCTGCCCGACGACGGTTTCGAAGTGATCGCATACAGCGGAAAGGACCTCAAGGGACTCCTCGGAGATAACAGCTACTATGTGAATCCCGATGGATCGGACGACCGCGAGCAGATAAAGCGCGAGTTCTACGCTCTGCTTTCGGAGATCACCGGCATGACTCCTCCGTGGGGTACGCTCACAGGTGTCAGACCTCTCAAGCCTGCGCTGACCATGCTTGCTGACGGCAGCCTGGAAGGTATGAAAGAACAGCTCAAGGGCAGATATCTTGTCAGCGATAAAAAGCTGTCTGTGCTTGCTGATATCGCAGATTACCAGCTCGCAAATGTAAGCGGGGTCCCATGGGACAATGCGTCCGTATATGTGGGCATCCCTTTCTGCCCGACAAGATGCGCATACTGCAGCTTCGCTTCAAATGTAGCTCCGGAAGAGGAAAGAGAGCTGTACTTTAAGGATCTCCTCAGAGAGATATCCTATACAGGCAGCCTTGCAGCACAGCACGGATCCGGCATAGAAAGCATATATATCGGCGGAGGCACACCGACCACGCTCGACGCCGGACAGCTGAGACAGCTTATATGTGCCGTATCGGAAGCATTCGGCACAGACCCGGCTTCCGTAGAATTCACGGTCGAGGCCGGAAGACCGGATACCATAACAAAAGAAAAGCTCGAGACCCTGCGCGATCTCGGCATCTCGCGTATCAGCATCAATCCTCAGTCGATGAAAGATGCGACTCTGAGGCTGATCGGACGCGATCACACCGCAGACGATATAAGAGACGCATTTGCGCTCGCGAATGAGACGGGTTTCGATGTCATAAACGCAGACCTGATAGCGGGCCTGCCTGAAGAAGACGAAGCAGACTTTGAAAGATCTCTGACCGAGATGATCGGACTGGGCGCAAACAACATAACGGTGCATACGCTTTCAGTCAAAAGAGGATCGAGACTAAAAGAAAACGATCCGGTGTTTTACAGAAAGAACGCGCAGACAGTCTCAAACATGCTCGACATATCTAGAGACATGCTCACATCAGCGGGCTTCAGACCTTACTACATATACCGGCAGAAGCATCAGACCGGAGCTCTCGAGAACGTTGGCTGGTGCAGACCGGGGAAGCACTCCATATACAACATACGCATCATGGAGGACAAACAGACCATAATCGCTCTCGGCGCCGGTGCTGTCGGCAAGGTCAATTATCCTGAAGAAGACAGGATAGAGCGTATAGCGAACGTGAGCAATTACAAAATATACAGCGAAAGATTCGAAGATATCCTTGCACGCAAGGACGGATATTATAAATGATCCCGGAGAAAGGACTTTAAACATGGCAATACAGGCTCAGAAGGGCACACGCGACATGCTGCCGCGCGATTCCCGCAAGTGGCACTACATAGAAGACGAATGGAAAAAGATCTGTTCGGAATACGGCTTCAAAGAGATCAGGACTCCTATGTTCGAGTCGACCGATCTCTTCAACAGAGGCATCGGGGATACGACTGACGTAGTCCAGAAGGAGATGTACACCTTCAATGATCTCGGCGGCCGCAGCATAACACTGAAACCTGAAGGCACATCGCCTGTAGTCAGAGCTTTCATCGAAAGCAATATCTACGCGGAGACTCAGCCTACAAAGGTCTATTACGACACTCCGTGCTTCAGATATGAAAAACCTCAGGCGGGAAGGCTCAGAGAGTTCCACCAGTTCGGTATCGAGAACTTCGGTTCAACGGGTATGCTCGCAGACGCAGAGATCATAGCTCTCGGTCACGACTTCCTGAACAGAATGGGGATCACTGACATAGAGCTCCACATCTCGAGCGTAGGCTGCAGAAACTGCAGGCCTGTACACAGAACAGCGCTTCAGGACTTCCTCAGACCTAAGTTCGACTGCCTCTGCGACACATGCAAGTCCAGATTCGACAAGAACCCAATGAGGATACTCGACTGCAAGTCGCCTGAAGACAAAGAACTCGTCAAGGGAGCTCCTATGATGCTCGACTATCTCTGCGATGACTGCAGGCAGGACTTCGAAGATCTCAAGAAGAACCTCGACGCCATGGGCATCAAATATGTAGTCGATCCGACTATCGTAAGAGGTCTGGACTACTACACAAAGACAGCGTTCGAGTTCATCACCACAAAGATCGGCGCGCAGGGCACCGTATGCGGAGGCGGCAGATACGACCACCTCATAGAAGAGGTCGGCGGACCTGATATGCCGGGAGTAGGCTTCGGTCTCGGTAAAGAGAGACTACTCCTTCTGATGGAGGCCTGCGGACATGACTTCGGTCCTGAGCCGGGTCCTCAGATATTCCTTGCATGGATAGGAGATGAGGCAAAATCCTACGCAGCCGGACTCCTGTATGAACTCAGAAAACAGGGTATACGGGCAGAGATAGATACAAGAGAGCGCAATTTCAAAGGCCAGATGAAGTACGCCAACAAGATAGGCGCGCAGTACACGGCCGTCATCGGTGACGACGAAGTCGCCAGCGGAGAGATAACGCTCAAAAACATGTCAACATCAGAACAAACAAAAGTAAGAAGGGAAGATCTTGCAAATGCTTTATAAGAGAACTCACATGTGCGGCGAGCTCAGACTTGCCGACGAAGGTAAAGAAGTAGTGCTGAACGGCTGGGTCGCCAAGGCAAGGAGCCTCGGCTCGCTGATATTCGTGGACCTCAGAGACAAGACGGGCATCACACAGATAACATTCAACGAGGACGCTCCTGAAGAAGTCCTCGAGGCCGCAAGAAGTCTCAGAAGCGAGTACTGCATCGGTGTAAAGGGAACCGTAAAGGAAAGAAGCTCCAGAAACGCCAATATCGACACCGGAGACATTGAAGTATTTGCAAGTGATCTCACAATATACTCGAGATCCGAAACACCGCCGATCTATATCAAAGACGACGATAACGTAAGCGATGATCTGAGACTCAAGTACAGATATCTTGACCTCAGAAAGAACAAGATGCAGCGCAACCTCAGCATCAGGCATAAAGTCGTTAAATGCGCGCGCGATTACTTCGACAGCGAAGGCTTCACAGAGGTGGAGACACCGATGCTCATCAAGCCTACACCTGAAGGCGCACGCGACTACATCGTTCCGAGCAGAGTCCACAACGGAAGCTTTTACGCTCTGCCTCAGTCACCGCAGATGTTCAAGCAGCTCCTGATGGTTGCCGGCACCGACAGATACATGCAGATCGTCAAGTGCTTCAGAGATGAGGACCTCAGAGCTGACAGACAGCCTGAATTCACTCAGATCGACCTCGAGATGTCCTTTGCGGGCGTCGACGATGTCATCGAAGTACAGGAAGGCTTCATAAAGAAAGTCATGAAAGAGGTCAAGGGCATCGATGTCGTGACACCATTCCCGAGGCTCACATACGCTGAGGCTATGGAGAGATACGGCTCGGATAAGCCTGACACCAGATTCGATATAGAACTCAGAAAGCTGAACGACGTATTCGCAGGCTGCGGATTTGAAGTCTTCACAAAGACTCTCGCAGAGGGCGGAGACATCAGAGGCATCTGCGTCCCGGGAGCCGCTTCGGAATTCTCGCGCAAGAAGATCGACAAGCTGGTAGATGAAGTAAAGCACTACGGCGCACAAGGCCTTGTATGGATCAAAAACGAGGCATCGGGGATTTCCTCCTCGGTCAGCAAATTCTTCTCTGAGGACGAATTTAAAGCCGTTCTGGACGCATGTGATG
Source organism: Mogibacterium sp. (assembly GCA_017469325.1). The sequence goes on from JAFUGO010000123.1 coordinate 6,306, forward strand.
CTTCCGAAGGTGACATCGTATTCATCGTAAGCGGTCCTGCAAAGGTCACATATGATGCACTGGGCTTCCTGAGACGCCGCGTCGCAGGCCAGCTGGGCATGCTCGACGATGAGCAGTTCAACTTTCTCTGGGTAGTCGACTTCCCGATGTTCGAGCAGGATGACGAGGGCAACATCAAAGCGATGCATCATCCGTTCACACAGCCGAAGCTCGATGAGCTCGACAAGCTCGATTCCGATATACTCGGCCTCAATGCCAACGCATATGATATCGTTCTCAACGGAGTCGAACTCGGCGGCGGAAGCGTCAGAATACATGATAAAGACCTTCAGGCCAGGATGTTCAAGGCCCTCGGTCTGAGCGATGAAGAATGTCAGGAAAAGTTCGGATTCCTGATCGAAGCATTCAAATACGGAGCACCGCCTCATGCAGGTCTTGCTTACGGACTCGACAGACTCGTCATGCTGCTTCTTGGCGAGAAGAGCATCAGAGAGGTCATCGCATTCCCTAAGAACCAGAACGCCGAGTGCCCGGTCTGCGAAGCTCCGGCTCCTGCAGGCGAAGGACAGCTCGAAGAGCTCGGTATAGAACTTGCAAAATGAAAAGAAAGTACGCGATCTACGGAGGGAGCTTCGACCCCGTACATAACGGGCATATAAATCTTGCGTCATCCGCCGTCCATGAATGCGGCCTGGACAAGCTGATCTTTATGCCGGCATATGTGTCGCCGTTCAAGCAGGACAGGACTGTTACTGCCGGGGAGGACAGATGCCGCATGCTCGAAGAAGCTCTTAAAGCCGATCCGGCGTTCCGCCTTTCAAGATATGAGCTCAACAGAGAGGGGCCGTCTTACACAGTCGAGACTCTGCGTCACTGGAGCTCCATGCTCGACGGCGAGCTCTGCTTCGTTCTCGGTTTCGATTCGGTGGTACAGGTGGATAAATGGTATGAGGGTCCCGAGATCTTACGGGATTACCACCTCATCACCTGCATCCGTCCCGACACCGACTATACGGAGGGCATGAAAAAGGTGGAGGAATTCAGATCCCTGTACGGCGCAAAAATCACCATTCTTAAGATGCCGCCTGTGGATATATCGTCTACAGTCGTAC
>JAFUGO010000124.1 GCA_017469325.1 Mogibacterium sp.
CCATCATCCTTCAAAGGGCAGTCGAGGTCAAGGACGATGACACGCCCGAGACGCTTCAAAAACGCGTCATGGAGCAGGCAGAGTGGAAGATACTGCCGCAGGCGATCGACCTGATCGCCAATGAAAGGGTTGTTATAGAAGGAAATACTACGAAGATTAGATGCGTTTAGATACGTAGGCATCCTGACATATAGATTTTGCTCGGGCACGCTTTCGCTTTTTTCTTGAACGTCGCGTATTATAGCGCAGCGGTAAACTGCTACCGATCAGCCAGCGTCTTCGACTTGGCTTCTCGGGCAGTTCTCGCATCGGTGCTGCCAGCTGCTCGTACAATGTACTCGCAGGGCAGTACTCGAATCGACGTTCAAGACACATCCCTCGCATGAAATCATATGCCAGGATGCCCAGAATATAGAGTAATTAATTGGTGTAATGTCCTGTCATTACACTGGGAAGAGTAGGAGGATTTATGGACATACTGATCGTAGGAAGCGGCGGAAGAGAGCATGCTATTGCGACTGCCGTGAGAAAGTCGCCACTTGCTGACAAGATTTACTGTGCACCCGGAAACGGCGGTATTGCAGGTATAGCCGAGTGTGTTGACATCACAGCGATGGAGTTTGACAAGCTGGCTGACTTCGCTGAGGAGAAGAATATCGGACTTACTATCATAGGTATGGATGATCCGCTTGTGGGTGGTATAGTCGATGTGTTTGAGTCGAGAGGACTTCGTGTATTCGGCCCGAGGAAGAATGCGGCGATCATCGAGGGATCAAAAGCCTTTTCCAAGGATCTCATGAAAAAATACGGCATACCGACCGCCGCGTATGAGAACTTCGATAACGCTGATAAGGCGCTGGCTTATCTTGATACACAGAAGGCACCGATAGTTGTCAAGGCGTCGGGGCTCGCTCTTGGAAAGGGAGTGCTCATCTGTCAGACTATAGATGAGGCTAAGGATGCCGTCAGATCGATCATGCTCGATAAGCAGTTTGGCGACGCCGGCGATGAGATAGTCATAGAGGAGTTTCTGACAGGCCGCGAGGTCTCGGTGCTTTGTTACTGTGACGGGACGCATATAGCTCCCATGACGAGCGCACAGGATCATAAAAGGGCAAAGGACGGAGATCAAGGGTTGAATACCGGAGGCATGGGTACTTTTTCTCCAAGTCCGTTTTATGACGCTGACATACAAAGGTTCTGTGAGGAAAAGGTCTATCAGCCGACCATGGATGCCATGAAGGCAGAGGGAAGAGATTTTGTCGGTATACTCTTTGTCGGACTTATCCTGACGGAGGATGGACCCAAGGTACTTGAGTATAACGCAAGATTCGGCGACCCGGAGGCTCAGGTCGTGCTGCCTCGCATGAAAAATGATATAATAGAAGTCATGGAGGCTTGCATAGACGGCAAGCTCGATACCATCGACCTCGAGTTTGAGGACAACGCGGCTGTCTGCGTCGTGCTCGCATCAGACGGATATCCGCTCTCATATGAAAAGGGCAAGGAGATCCGCGGACTTGAAGCCTTTGAGGGAAAGGATGACTACTTCGTCTTCCACGCCGGGACCAAAGCAGCCGATGGAAAGATTCTCACCAACGGCGGGCGCGTACTCGGAGTGACCGCTCTCGGCTCCGACCTCAAGGAGGCCCGCAAAAAAGCCTACGATGCAACCGAGTGGATATCATTTGATAACAAATATA
>JAFUGO010000125.1 GCA_017469325.1 Mogibacterium sp.
AACAGTGGTTGTAAGGAAACTGCATCCATCGATTGTGTCATTTGGTCGGTTTTGCCAACTCTCTAAGTCTTCATTAACGAGATGGTAAGTAGGATAGTCGGAATACAATCTTGCAGTCGATACTTTGTAAGTATCTGAATCAAATGTAATATTATTATCAGGATTACTTGTATTATTCAATGATCCGAATTTATTAAATGTTAACGATACATTTTCTTGATTAGAGGGATTGAACGACTGAACAGCCCAACCTACAACATTTCTATCATTATCTTCAATTTCAAGATACGCATAAAGTTGTGTAGTCTCTCCTGAATAAGGCGCAGGTGTAGTTTTGTCATAATTATAAAAATTAACTACAACCTGATACTCCTGAGCGTCTGTAACACTGATTGCAATTGTGCTGCCGTCTTTCATTGTGACGGTCAGTGTCTCTTCTGAAGAGAATGCCTTCTTGCTCTTGAGTGTCCAGTCGTTTCCGATGACGTTCTTGTTTACTTCAACAAGTTTCTCATTTGAGAACTTTACATCCATAACATCGCTTACTTTCTTGTCGATGTTGAGCTGCTTGAACACCTTGCTGAGCTCGATCTCTGTGCCGCCCGGGATGCTGTATGTATATCCGTCATATTCGAAGTCAACTGTGTACGCGAAAACGGAGAAGTCTTTAGTCTCGAATACTACCTTCTCGTTCTTTACACTTACCTTGAGTGCGTTGTCTTCTTTTGTTACATCCTGAACGCTGATATCGCCAACGCTGATATCCTTCGCTTCGGCAGTTGTGTCGTACTGATCTTTAACTTCATCTGCCAGTGGAAGATGAACTACATTTATATCTGCTGCCTTTGCAGCGCCAAGAGAATCGCTAAGCTGAGAATCAAGGAATTCAAACGATACCGACACAGTGCCTGCTGCCGGCTGTACTTCGATACCGTCTTCAATAAACGCTATATCATAAAGGAGAGTGTTGCCCTCGGAGTAAACCGAATCAGAGTCCTTGTTGAGGGCCTTCATATAAGCATCATAATTGTAGTCTTCAGAATTCTTGTCGATATAGGTAACTACAAGTTCTGCGTCGTCAGATACGGCGCTCGCGTCGCTGAGTTTAGCAGTCACCTTGACCTTATCATCTTTGAAGACATACTCGGTTTTGGAAGCGGCTTCTTTCTCTTCTTCCGCGTCCTCTTCGACTGCATCCTCATCAGAATCTGCGTCTTCTTCGACTGCGGCCTCTTCTGAAGCTTCAGAGTCTTCCGATCCTGCTTCTACAGCAGTTTCTTCTGTTTCGTCAGCCTGTTCTTCTGTTGCTTCAGTAGTCTCTGCAGCAGCTTCTTCTGTTACTGCAGGCTCCGGATCATTGACAGCCAGCGCGAACGCGAAGGTTCCCGGTATGGATGTCACAGTCATTGTGAAAGCCAGCAGCAGTGCGAATAATGCTCTTACAAATCTGTTGTTTTTCATAACACTTTCCCTCTGATTCTAAATTGATCCTCTTGGATAAAAACTATTGAATAATACCTGGTTTCCATATTTACCCATTTTTACCCATTATCATGTTTGATTTTAGACTTTCGTTAATAATAAATCAATAAAAGAGTGTTAATAATTACTAAATCGTTTTCGTAAAAACCTTAAACTTGCTTTAAAGCCTTCTAATCACTGAGTTTGAGATTCTTAATTCTTTTCCTGTGCTACCCATAAAAAATGGCTGTAATACCCTTATGACACTTCCCTTCTGTGATCCATTTGATTGACCGCACGGCCGTATGAGTATAGAATGATGACATCAAAAAAAGCAGGTATTTTGCCTGCTCAAAAAGAAAGGTTTTTAAATGCCGCTTATATTACTGGGACTGATAGTTGTGATAGGTATCGTGCTCTACGCTCTTGTTATGTACGGCAGAAGCGAAGACACAGACACCCGCTCCGTTCGCGAGCGGTACCCTTTTGCATTCCCTCAGAAGAAGGATCAGGGCGCAAACTACACTATCATAGATGATGAGAACGATCAGGATGGCGCTGAAGACAACACCATACACTTCCCTGAGGATGCCGAGGCAGAAAAGCGCCGGCGCAATATAAACTAGTCTTTCTTCTTTGCGTATGTCCCGTCGGGCATCATCACACGGCCCTTGTCCATATCGCAATATACATCAAGCATGAGTCCGCGTATGCGGTCTTTTATTTTGCCGTCATTCACAGGGCACGCCGCTTCTACCCTCTTGTCCATATTCCTTTCCATGATATCCGCCGACGAGATATACATGATCTCATCCTGATCTTTTCCGAATATATAGACTCTGGAGTGCTCAAGGAACCTTCCGACCCTGTTCACTATGCAGATATTCTCTGTGCAGCCTTCTACTCCCGGCAGCAGGCAGCAGATGCCTCTGACTACCAGACGCACAGTGCAGCCCGCGCAAGAAGCATCCATAAGCGCTTCAATAAACTTCTCATCTGTGAGTGAGTTCATCTTCATGAAGATGAATCCGTCTTTGCACTTCTTTGTCTCGCGCTTTATGAGGCGTAGCAGCCTTCTTCTCATGCTTACAGGCGACACCATAAGAGGCGCGTATCTGTCTTCCGCTTCTTTTCTGATGTTTTTGTCAGGGGCGCTGATGCGGTCCTTGCATATATCCTTGAAGAGACGCGATGCCGCCTTCCCTATCTCCTGATCGTAAGTGATGAGCGAAATGTCCGTGTATTGCTTAGCGGTCTTTTCATTATAGTTTCCGGTGGATATCTGGGTTATATACTTTTTGACGTTTTTCCGGCCGCCGTCTTTTCCGTCTTCTTTTTCTTCTACAACTATCAGGCACATCTTGGAGTGCACCTTATACTTATCTATACCGTAATACACCCTGCAGCCGGCCGCCGACAGTTTCTTAGCCCAGGCAAGGTTCTTCTCTTCGTCAAATCTCGCTCTCAGCTCCAGGATGACTTTGACCGTCTTTCCGCTCCTCGCCGCATAGATGAGATAATCTGCGATCTTCGGGTTTGATGCGAGTCTGTATATGGTGATGCGTATCTCTTTTACATCTTTTGAGAACGATGCCTCCCGAAGAAGCCCAAGGAAGAGATCCATGGAGTCGTACGGATAAGCCGACAGAAGGTCCTTTCTCTTCGCGGCGTCCATTATGCTACCCGGTATCAGCGCTGTCTGATCCTTTGGCACATGAGGCGTATATGTGAGAACGGCTCTGAGATCTGCCGGAAGCAGTTCTTCAAGTTCATCTATATACGAGAAGTCTATCCTTGTAGTCGTGAACATCTGGCGCTCATCCAGATCGAGATTCCTCGCGAAGTACTCTGTGAGAGCTCTCCCAGGACGGCCGTCCGTTATGAGCTTGTCTGCCGGTGTATTCTCCCTGCGTCTGAGGGCGGCTCTCATCTCGCCTGCCGTGTTCGCGTCCGCTGTGCCGCCCGCGGCCTCCGCGTTGCGCGCTATATCCATAACGAACACTTCCACAGGGACGAAAGGCACAAAGAGCGTATCCGAAAACATCTTTATTATGTCTTCGGTAAGCACATATCTCAGTTTGTCTTTGCCCGGCATCACCATCAACTTAGGCAGATCATCCGGCATATCTATGAAGCCAAACTTGTCTTCGAGCTCCGCGTCCAGCGTGGCGATCATATACGGCTTTTCTTCATCCATTTCAGGCAGAGGCTCTTCTGCATCGAGTATCTTTGCGGAGAGCCTGTCGCTGATCTTGTCTCTGAAGAAATCGAAGCATACAGCCAGGTCCTCATCTTTCAGATCCCACGGCTCAAGTCTCTCTATGCCGGCTTCGGCAAGTTTGCTTTCGACTATGCTGTAGGCCATGTCCTTTTTAATAAGAAGGCCCGGGACAAGGTCGTGTATGCGCCTCAGCTGCTGCGCTGCGGTCATGCCCGACTTTTTGTCGATGACATCACCCTCGCTGTCTTCTCCAAGAAGGCTTCCTACACGCACCTTAAAGAACTCCTCGAGATTCGATACGAATATAGCGACGAATCTGAGGCGCTCAAAGAGAGGCACCGATTCATCGAGCGCCTCTTCCAGCACGCGTTCGTTATAGCGCAGCCATGATATCTCTCTGTTCTGTGTAAAGCCTTCTTCGAAAAGCATATTTGAGTCTTTAGTATGAATATGTCCCAAATGCACATCAGGCATCTGGGACATATTTAAGTTTCCTTGATCTTATGGATCCGGAGATATTATCTTCTGGATTTCTTCACATCAGGTCTTTCGAGGTTGATGCGGTTCTGGCTGTCGATCTCAGTTACCTTTACGGTGACTGTGTCGCCGATGTTCATCACGTCCTCAACCTTGGCAACTCTGTGATCTGCCATCTTGGAGATGTGCAGCAGACCTTCCTTGCCCGGCAGGATCTCGAGGAACGCTCCGAAGTTCATGATCCTTGTGACCTTTCCTTCGTAAGTCTCGCCGACCTCAACGTCCTTTGTGATGAGCTCGATCTCACGCTTAGCTGCCTCAGCGCTTTCCTGATCTGCAGCGTAGATAGCGATAAATCCGACATCATCGTCAGAGATATCGATCTTGGCACCTGTCTCCTCTACGATGCGGTTGACTGTCTTTCCTCCAGGTCCGATGACGAGTCTGATCTTATCAGGGTCGACTCTCATGCTGATGAATCTAGGAGCGTACTTGCTGAGCTCTTTGCGAGGTTCAGGGATCTCTTCGAGCATGTTCTCGAGGATGTGGGCTCTGCCGATCTTGGCCTGGTCGAGAGCCTGCTTCAGGATCTCTCTGTTGAGTCCGTGTACCTTGATATCCATCTGAAGAGCTGTTACGCCGTCAGGAGTACCCGTTACCTTGAAGTCCATGTCGCCCAGGAAGTCTTCCATGCCCTGGATGTCGGACAGGATTGCGAACTTGCTGGATCCGTCTTCGTTGAATCCTTCAATGAGTCCCATAGCGATACCGCTTACAGGCTTCTTGATAGGAACGCCGGCGTCCATAAGTGCGAGTGTCGATCCGCATGTGGAAGCCATCGAGGATGAACCGTTGGATGACATTACCTCGGAGACGACTCTGATTGCATAAGGGAATTCCTCTTCGCTAGGCAGTACAGGAGTGAGCGCTCTTTCTGCAAGCGCGCCGTGTCCGATCTCTCTTCTGCCCGGTGATCTGCTCGGCTTAGCCTCGCCTGTGCAGAATCCAGGGAAGTTGTACTGGTGCATATATCTCTTGCGTGTCACGTCATCATCGATGCCGTCGAGCCACTGTGCCTCTGAAAGAGGTGCGAGTGTAGCGATCGAAAGGACCTGAGTCTGGCCTCTCTTGAAGAGTCCGGATCCGTGTGTCCTCGGCAGGTAGCCTGTCTCGCTCCAGAGCGGTCTGATCTCGTCAGGTCTTCTGTCGTCAGGTCTTACGCCTTCCTCGAGGATGCGGCGTCTTACTTCTTCTTTCTTGACGTTGTAGAGA
>JAFUGO010000126.1 GCA_017469325.1 Mogibacterium sp.
GCTGCTGTCCGGAGACGAAGCGGCTGTGGCGGCGTATCTGTCAGACCCGGTCAAGATGGACACGGAGGTCATATGGCCTATAGCAAACTACGGCTCGCAGATGGCGCCGTTCTATACGGTGCTCGCCCAGTGGGTGGGAGCTCTGCTGACAGCTGTACTGATCAAGGTGAGGATCCGCAAGAGAAAAGAGCTTGAAGGACTGAGGCTCCATGAGTGGTACTTCGGAAGATTCGGACTCTACCTTCTGGTGGGACTTGCCCAGGCGCTCGTAGTAGCGGCCGGAGACCTGCTGTATGTTCACATCCAGTGCCTTGCACCGCTCAGGTTCATACTGCTGTGCTGCATCAACGGCATAGTCTTCATGATGATCAACTACGCTCTGGTCTTCGCGCTCGACAACATCGGGCTCGGAGCAGGTGTCATAATACTGGTCCTGCAGGTAGCGGGATCGGGAGGCACATATCCTATAGAGGTGCTGCCGAACGTATTCAAAGTGCTTTATCCGCTCATGCCTTTCCGCTATGCGATGGATGCGATGCGGGAATGCATCGGAGGATTCTACGGCAACACGTACTGGAAGTGCATAGGCATCCTGATGCTGTTCTTCATATTCGCGGTGGCGTTCGGGCTGGCGCTTTACTTCCCGGCTAAGCGCCTTAACGAGATGATCGCCGCAAGTAAGGCTAAAAGCGAAATAATGCTCTAGGAATTGATTCGGGCAAACGATCCGGCGGCAAACAATCCGCAGAAAGTGCAGAAGCACACCGGAGCAGCGGGCTGACGACGGAAGGAACCGCGGGAACCAGAGCGTGAGGAGCACGCGACATTCCCGCGGGCCATTGGAAGCCCGATGAAACGGCATGTGCTTCGTGCTTTCGAGGACGTTTGCAGACGGACCGTTTGCCCGAATTCCATTGTTAGACGAGTGTGTTTGTGTTACAATATCTTTTACATCGGCGGGCGACCTGCTGTGCGCGGGGGCCCTGCGCAACAGGGCTCCGTGAATCATGTCAGGACCGAGAGGTAGCAGCATTAAGCGATCTGTCTTGTGTGCCGCAGACCAGCCTCTGCGTACTGCAGATCGCCCGTCTTTTTTGTAGAGAGGAAACAAATGCAGCCCGCACTTTACAGAGCCGAAAGACCGGAAGTTTTCGAAGATGTTATAGGCCAGAAGCACATCGTACGCATCCTTCAGAACCAGATAAGGACAGGCACGGTGAGCCAGGCTTATTTATTTGCGGGAACTCACGGGACCGGCAAGACGAGTACGGCCCGTATCCTCGCGAAGGCCGTCAACTGCCTTGAGGGAGAACCGGGCAAAGGCGATGTCAGTCTCCCATGCGGACACTGCGAAAACTGCGAGGCCATACGGGAGGGCAGATTCGTCGACTGCATAGAGCTCGATGCCGCGTCCAACAACGGTGTTGATGACCTCAGGGCGATAATAGACATGGTCAAGTATCCGCCGGCAGTCGGCAGATACAAAGTGTATATAATCGACGAGGTGCACATGCTGAGCACCGCGGCAGAGAACGCCTTCCTGAAGACTCTCGAGGAGCCGCCTGCTCATGCCATCTTCATTCTGGCGACGACCGACCCGCAGAAGGTCAGGTCTACCATAAGATCGCGCTGCATGCAGCTCAACTTCAAGAGGGTCACCGAGGAAGAACTGGTCGCAGGCATGAGACGCATCTGTCAGAAACGCGGTATAAACGCAACGGATGACGCGTTCGGCACCATAGCATCAAGGGCAAACGGATCGGTCAGAGACGCGCTCAGCATACTTGAGCAGTGCATGGCCGCAGGTGACAGCGAGCTCACAAGACCGGCAGTTCTCGAATACACAGGAGCCGCAGGCGAGGACTTCTTCCTGGCACTGACAGGCGCGGTCATCGCGGGCGACGCCGGCAAGGCGCTGGTATACATAGATGAGATCATTAAGCGCGGCAAGGATCCGAGACAGATCCTCAAGGACTGGCTCAGCCACATGCGCGACCTCATGATAGTCAAATACGTCGGAAGAGCGGAACGCATCGTGGGATCCTCAGCGGAGAATCTCGCAAGGCTCAGAGCGCAGGCCGACCTTACGGACGCCGCGTTCATTGAAAGGGCGATCCGCCTCATTTCCGAGTATATAAATATAGGAAGATATTCGGAGCGTCCACGCATACTGCTGGAGACAGCGGCGGTAAGGCTCATCACTCAGGACGGAGAAGAGCCGGTAAGGGCAGCAGCCCCTGCAAGACGGGCCGCGGTCAGAGAGGCGAAGGCGCCGGCAGCTCAGCCTAAAGCAGCCGCGGTGCCTGCGGGAGTAGTGCCGGCCGGGCAGCCGGTCAGTGAAGCTGCAAACGAGCCTGAAGCCGGCGCAGCGGATATGCTCAGCGAGATGATCTCAGATGCATCGGCTCCGGAGCAGCCGGTCAGTCCAGAAGAGATGTGGGACCGCATAGTCCGCGAGGTGTCCAAAAGCGACAGGACGTTCATGAGCCTCATAGGAAGATACTCCGCCGGGACTGAATTCGACACCGGCAGGCTCACCGTAATAGTCAGCCCGGGCAAGCTGAGACTTGCCGAAGACAAATCGGCCGATGTCGCTCAGGCGGCAAAGCGCATCTACGGAAGCGACATCTACGTCATATTCAGAGCGGGCACGCTTTCAAAATCCGGAGCGTCGGAGTCGGCGGCAGACATGTCCGAGACCGAGACATCCAGGATCATTGATGAAGATATAAACACAGGCGAAGTGATCGGGGACATCCAGGATCTCTTCGGCATCACACCGGTGATGGAAGACTGACAAACAGGAGGATATACAATGGGTAAAGGAATGAAGGCCGGCAAGAAGCCTAAAAACAGACCGGCAGGCGGCGGCAAAGATATGCAGAAGCAGCTGAAGCAGCTCCAGGCCATGCAGGCAGAGATGGAGAGAAAGCAGGCTGAGCTCGAGGAGAAAGAGATCTCGACAACAGCAGGCGGCGGCGCTGTGGAAGTGACTGTCAACGGAAAGAGAGAGATCACTAAGCTCTCCATAGACAAAGACGTCGTTGATCCTGATGATGTTGAAATGCTTCAGGACCTCGTGATGGCAGCTGTCAATGAGGCACTCAGACAGATCAGCGAACTCGAAGAGTCCGAAATGAACAGCATCACAGGCGGACTCGGCGGCATGGGCGGCGGCCTCGGCGGATTCGGATTCTGATGAGACAGTATCCGCGCTCGCTCAACAAACTCATAAATGAGCTGGGCAAACTCCCCGGCATCGGAAACAAGACCGCTCAGCGGCTTGCTTTTCATGTCCTGAGCCTTACGGACCGTGAGGCCGAATCCCTGGCGGAATCCATTGTCGAGGCAAAGCGCTCTCTGCATTACTGCAGCGTGTGCGGCAACCTGACGGACAAGGACATCTGCGGGATCTGTTCCGACGACGCGCGCGACAAAAGCACCATATGCGTTGTGGAGACACCTCAGGACGTTCTGGCGATGGAGCGGATACGTGAATACCACGGGACATACCACGTCCTGCACGGAGCCATTTCCCCTGCAGAAGGGATAGGCCCGGCAGACATAAATCTTAAAAGCCTGATCGAAAGGCTTCAGACTTCAGATGAAGTGAAAGAGGTCATAATCGCCACCAATCCCAACATCGAAGGCGAGGCCACGGCGATGTATATCGCAAGGCTGCTGAAACCGGCCGGGATCAGAGTGACAAGGATCGCTCACGGCATCCCTGTGGGCGGCGACCTCGAGTACGCCGATGAAGTAACACTGCTGAAGGCAGTTGAGGGACGAAGAGAACTGTAAGAACGATCGGATCACAGGGAAAGACCAACGATCACATAAAGGAAAACATCCGCCGGCAGAACGGCGGGATCCGAAAGGAGCTATATCTGATGAAAAAGAAACTGACGATGAAAGAAACGATCATCGTTGCGAGCACGCTGTTCGGCATGTTCTTCGGCGCGGGCAACCTCATATTCCCCGTGCACCTCGGACAGATGGCCGGAAGCAATTCCGTATCTGCTATAATCGGTTTCTGCATAACCGCAGTCACTATTCCGATCCTTGCAGTTGCGGCCATAGGCAACACTCACAGCGATAACCTTCTTCAGCTGTCGACTAAAGTGTCCAGGCGCTTCGGCTACATATTCACAGCCGTTCTCTATCTCACGATAGGACCGTTTTTCGCGATCCCGAGATGCGCCTCGGTCTCGTTCACCACGGGCCTCGCGCCTGTCGTTGGCGAATCTCACTTCAGACTGTGGCAGTTCCTGTTCTCACTGGTGTTCTTCGCATTCGTTATGTACTTCTCGCTCAGGCCGGGCAAGATCACAGTATGGATCGGTAAAGTCATCAATCCGCTGTTCCTCGTGTTCCTGGGAATACTGATCATCGTTGCGATGGTCAATCCGGGCGCTCCGGTATCCGAAGTTGAACCGGCCGACGCCTATACAAGCGGCGCACTCTTCAACGGAGCCATCGAGGGTTACGGCACCATGGACGCCATTGCAGGACTCGCATTCGGCATCGTTATCATCAATATAGTAAGAGACATGGGCATAGATAAAGACGATGATGTCGCCAGAGAGACGCTCAAGGCCGGAGTCTTTACCGGAATTCTGATGGCGATCATTTACGCGCTCACAATAATCATGGGCGCGCAGTCCAGAGGTCTCTTTGAGCTTTCAGACAACGGTGGTATCGCTCTTACTCAGATCTCGAATCATTATCTCGGAACTGTCGGCAGCATCGTGCTTGCACTGACTATCACGTTCGCATGTCTTAAGACAGCGATCGGTCTGATCACCAGCTGCGGCGAGATGTTCCTGAAGGTCATCCCGGGCAAGCTCAACTACAGAGGCTGGGCTATGCTCTTCACACTCGTGTCCTTCATCATTTCAAACGTAGGACTCACAGCGATCATCAACCTGGCTGTACCTGTGCTGATGCTGCTGTACCCGCTCGCTACGGTGCTTATCATATTAGCGCTTTGCGAGAAGATCTTCGGAAAGAGCCAGTACGTATACGCATGCTCGATCATCGGCGCGTTCATACCGGCTGTATTCGACTTCTGCAAGACACTGCCTGAAGGCGCTCAGTCAGCGCTCAACATTCCGGCGATGACAGCGCTCGGAAGCAGGATCTTCCCGTTCTTTGATCTGGGACTCGGCTGGGTGGTACCTGCGCTCATAGGTCTGGCAGTCGGAATAGTTCTGATGCTGGTGAACCGCGGCAAAGGCAATAAGGCCGCTGCATAAAAAAGAAAAGGGGGATCCGGATGTCTATAGAGATAGCAAGAGAATATTTAAAGCAGTACGGCATGGACGACCGCATACGCGAATTCGATGTGTCGAGCGCGACAGTTGAGCTGGCAGCAAAGGCTGTCGGCACAGAGCCGGCGCGCATATGCAAGACGCTCAGCTTCAAGCTGAAGGACGGCACCGGGATCCTCGTGCAGGTCGCCGGCGACGCCAGAGTCGACAACAAGAAATATAAGGAATACTTCGGCGAGAAAGCCAGGATGCTCTCGCCTGAAGAGGTCCCTGAATACACAAATCACGAGATCGGCGGCGTATGCGCTTTCGGCGTGACCCGCGACGATGTAAAGATCTACTGCGACGAGTCGATGAAGAGGTTCGAATCGGTCTTCCCGGCATGCGGGTCATCAAATTCCGCCGCCGAGTTCACACCGGACGAGCTCTTCGAAGTCTCGAAGTCGCTTGCCTGGATCGATATATCCAAGCTGCCGGAGTAGAAAGCCAGCAGCGCCGGTGGAAGGGTGAGATGTCATGCTTATCGAGCCGAAATGGTCAAATA
>JAFUGO010000127.1 GCA_017469325.1 Mogibacterium sp.
ATAAGAACCGCAAGTCCGATCATCAGGTTTGTAGGCGATCCGAAGTCGTTATTGTTGTTGCCGCCGCCGAACGAGTTGATACCAACGCTTATGAGCGAAAGTCCGATGGCTGTTACTACGGTGCCCGTCACAACGCTCGGGAAGAATCTGCGCAGCGGTTTGAGCATGAATCCGAGTATCATCTCAAATACACCGCCGATAAGGCAGGCTCCCAGTATGGCTCCATAAGCTATGACGCCGCCTCCCATGGATCCGGCAACTCCGGTGCACACACCGATGAAGCCCGAGCTGGTGCCCATTACGCACGGCAGCCTTGCTCCGATAGGACCGATAGTCCATAACTGCACCAGTGTAACAAGACCCGCTACGAGCATCGCGTTCTGGATGACCGGCACCATGAGTCCCGCGTCGCCCAGCGCGCAGGCTCCGCCTATTACGAGTATAGGCGTGAGGTTGCCCACGAACATCGCGAGCACGTGCTGCATGCCCAGTATGATGGCTTTTCCGGTAGGTATACGGCCTTCGAGCTCGTATTCGGAAGTCATCACCTTCAGACTGTCTTTACGGCTGACTTTTGTTTCTTCCATTTAATACCCCTTTCTATTTAAACAGCAGATAGTACATCTGCGTGCGGTTGTCCGGGTTCACTGCTCATAGCAGACCGCCTGTAACGGACGGGCATCAGTGAACTGTGTCCCGGATAATTAACTGTCTGATACGGTCACTTTTTGCCTGTCAGGGTGCCCAGCAGGTTGCGTCCGATAGCCGACCCTATATTGCCCCCTATGGTGCGGCCTTTTTTGCCGAGTACAGCTTCACCTATAGTCTTGCCGATCTCACGGCCGATAGTCCCTCCGGTCGATCTTATGACCTGCTTTGTGCCTGACTTGCCCAGATAGCTGTCGGCAAGGTCACCGAGCTTTGAGCCGCCCTCTTCTTCAACCGGTCTTGCGGTGCTCTTTACTTTCGGAGCAGCTGCCGGAGCTTCTTCATAAGCGGTGTCTATATCTATCGTGATGCCGTCATCGGCCGGAGCAGCCTCTGCCGCGGCCTGCGCCTGCGGCGCAGCGGCAGGTATACCCGAGGTGTTGCCGTATACCTGCCCGTCGGGCGCGGTAACGGTGTCTGCGCCCGAAGCCGCGGCCGTGCCTCCCGGCACACGGCCCGTTATAACTTCGTAGGCCGACACATTATCCACCATTTCAAGATATTTTGCATTAAGCGGCGAATTATCCACCGCAGTCTTTCTTTCTTCATCTGAAAGAGCTCCCATCCTGCTCTCAGGAGGCAGCACGTAGGCATGCTCTGCCATGGACGGCGCGCCCTTCTCATCGAGCACGGACACCACGGCCTCGCCCGTTCCGAGGTTCTGCATAAGCTCTTTTGTATCAAAGGCCGGATTCTCTCTGAACGCGTCCGCAGCTGCATTAAGAGCTTTCTGCTCTGCCGGCGTATACGCGTGCAGTCCGTGCTCGATCTTGTTGCCGAGCTGCGACATCACCGCACCCGGGATGTCGCCCGGGCTCTGCGTCACGAAGAAGATCGAGACGCCCTTTGATCTTATGAGCTTTACCACCTGCTCGATCTTTTCGAGCAGGCTCTTTGACGCGTTCTTGAAGAGCAGATGCGCTTCATCAAAGAAGAACACCATCTTTGGCTTCTCCGGATCTCCTACTTCAGGGAGCACCTCAAAGAGCTCCGACAGAAGGTAGAGCATGAATGCCGAATAAAGCCTCGGTCTGTTGATGAGGGTCTCGGCATCGAGAATATTGACGATGCCTCTTCCGTCCGGCGCGGTAAGGAAGAAGTCCCTTATATCTATTGCCGGCTCGCCGAAGAACTTATCCGCGCCCTCAGCTTCAAGCGCGACTATCGCCCTTATGATGGCCGACGCGCTCTGCTGAGGGATCAGTCCGTAATCCATCTTGAAGTCATCCGAGTGATCCGCAGCGTACTGCAGCATCGCCTTCATGTCCTTTGTGTCTATGAGAAGCAGGTCAAGATCGTCCGCGATCTTGAAGATCACCTGCATGAGCTCTGTCTGGGTATCGTTGAGATCGAGCACCTGGCTGAAGAGCATCGGCCCCATCTCCGATACGGTGGTGCGAAGAGGCGTCCCCTTTTCCGCATATATATCGAATACGGATACCGGATATCCTCTGTACTCAAAGCTGCCTCGGATATCGAAGCGGTCCAGACGCTTCTGCATTCCTTCGTTGTCATCGCCTGCCACTGCTATGCCTGCCATGTCGCCCTTTACATCCGACATGAACACCGGAACTCCCAGCTGTGAGAAACTCTCCGCCAGCACCTTGAGAGTCACCGACTTTCCTGTCCCCGTAGCCCCGCATATAAATCCGTGCTTGTTGGCCATATCGGGACGCATGCAGATCTTTTCACCGAGGCCCTCTTCCGAGCCCTGCCCCGCAAAATAAATCAATCCGTTCTCTACCATAATATGCCGCCTCCTTAAAGATGTTTAATTATAGCACGACACAGCCCTTTATTTGACATTCTTATTGGTATATCATAACTATTGGTTTTGAATTTCCAGAAACAGGAGGCGCATTGGATGGAGATAAATGATAAACTCCGCGGTTTTACCGTTACAAATATACGTGACATAAGAGAGACCGGCGGCAGGCTCATTGAAATGGAGCATGACGTCACCGGCGCAAAGCTTCTCTGGTGCGACAACGGAGATGAGAACAAACTCTTCTCCGTAGGCTTCAGGACCCTTCCCGAAGACAATACCGGTGTATTTCATATACTCGAGCATTCAGTGCTCTGCGGATCCGACAGGTATCCGGTAAAGGAACCTTTCGTCGAGCTCCTGAAGACCTCGATGAACACCTTCCTCAACGCGATGACATATCCCGACAAGACTCTGTACCCTGTATCGAGCCGCATAGATCAGGACTATCTCAACCTGACCGGGGTCTATCTTGACGCAGTCTTCAGACCGGCTATCCTGAACGACCCTAACATCTTCTATCAGGAAGGCCGTCACATCGACACGACCGGCGACGAACCGGTCTACAAGGGCGTCGTCTTCAACGAGATGAAGGGCGCCATGTCGGACGTCGATCAGGTGGCTGACCGCACGATGACCAAGCTCCTCTTCCCTGACACCTGTTACGGTTACAATTCGGGCGGCGATCCGGAAGCGATCCCTGATCTCACATACGAGTCATACATCGAAAGATATAAGAAGTTCTACCACCCATCGAACGCGTACTTCTATCTTGACGGAGCCGTTCCGCTTGACGAGACTCTCTCCATGATAGAAGATTACCTTAAGGACTATGACCGTCTTGAGGATATCCCTCAGATAGACATGCAGGAGCCGGCTGTCACCTCTTCCGTGATCACTTACGACGCGTCAGCTGAGGACGACAAGCCGATGGTCTGCTTCGGCCGCATCATCGGGGACTACACGGATATCGGCAAGACTTACGCTCTCAGCATAATACTCGAGCAGCTTTCGGATACGAATGAGTCACCTCTGAAGAGGGCTGTCCTCTCCTCAGGACTCGCCGAAGATGTTGAGATCTACGTCAACGACGGCATACTGCAGCCTTACCTCATGCTGCTGTTCCGCGGTGTGAAAGAAACAGACGGGAGCGCCGAAGCTTCAGCTGACAGACTGCTCGCCATAGTAAAAGAAACTATCGACAGATGCGTAAGCGAAGGATTCTCAAAGAGGAGCCTCGAGGCATCCGTGAACCAGATGGATTTCAGGTTCAGACAGTATCCTGAGCCTCAGGCACTTTACAGAGCCAATGCGGCATTCGCTTCATGGCTGTACGGCGGAGACCCCGCTCTCTATCTCAAGACGGACGAAGCAATAGCTTCTCTCAGAAAGATGATAGAGGACGGCGGGATAGAGCCCGTCGCTAAAGAGCTCATGGGAGACGTCTCCGCATACACAAGGCTCATACTTAAGCCTGATACTGAGCACGCTGCAAGAGCCGCGGCAAAAGAGGCAGCACGCGTCAAAGATACTCTCGACGCGATGACTGACGAAGAACGTGAAGAGCTCGAAGAACTCAACCGCAGGCTCCTCGAGTGGCAGCAGACTGAAGACAGCGAAGAGGATCTCGCAAAGATTCCTCAGCTCGACCTCGCGGATATAAAATCTGAGCCCGAGTACTACCCTACCGAAGAAAAAGACGCCGGAGGCGTAAAGCTGCTTTATCATCAGATAGAGACACACGGCATCATCTACATAAACGCGTACTTCCCGGTAACGCAGCTCGGCATCGAGGATCTCCCGAAGGCGGCTCTCATTACAGAGTTTTACAAGGAGCTCCCTACGCAGAATTACAGCGTCCTGCAGCTTCAGGAGGAGCTCAAGATGTACGTCGGTTCCATGTCGTTCGGTCTCGACATACTGGCGGCCGATGACGACAGATCGGCCTGCACGCCTTGCCTCAGAGCAAGGGTATCGGTGCTGCCTGAGAACCTTGACCGCGCTGAGGATCTTCTCATGGAGATCATGACACGCACCAGATTTGATGACAAAACGCTTCTGCGCGAGCTCATCACCCAGATCGATGATGACGTAAAGCGCCTCGCGGTATCCTCGGGACACCGTCTGGCTCTTACCGAAGCCAGAGCTCACTGGTCCGCCAGGGATGCTGCTTCGGAAGCAGTGAACGGATACAGCTTTATGCAGTATATGCATAAGATGGCCGCTGCGTCAGACGAAGATCTTGAGGGATTCTGCTCGTTCGCGGGCAGCGTCATAAAAGACAGCATTACAAAGAATAACAGCATCCTCAGCGAAACGGCCGACAGCTATGCCGGTCTTGACCACCTCGTATCGATGCTGGCGGACGGCCCGGCAATGCCGGAGCGCGCAGCCTATAAGACATCCCTGCCAAAGGAGATGGGCATAGTCATACCGGCATCAGTCTCGTTCGCAGTGACATCCTACGATGTGAGCGCTGACGGATTCGGGATGACAGGCGGAATGGCAGTCACTTCGAACATAATCTCCCTTGCCTATCTGTGGAATGTGATCAGAGTTCAGGGAGGCGCTTACGGCGCTTCGATGTCGGCAGGACGCACGGGCAGCATTTTCTGTTATACTTACAGAGACCCGAGCCCTGAGCGCTCGCTGGGAATACATAAGACCGTCGCGGACTTCATCGACAGTTTCGCTTCCGAAGACGCGAATATCGACGGTTTCATCATATCCACGATAGCCAATACGGAACCTCTCATCTCGCCTGCCGCAAAAGGACGCGCAGCGGATGACTTCTATCTTTCGGGATTCAGCTATGACGACAGGCTGAGGTTCAGAAGAGAGATACTCTCCGCGAAGCCTTCAGACCTTGCCGCGCAGAAGGATGCCCTCGTCAAAATGGCAGAACGAGGCACGGTCTGCGTCGTCGGTCCTAAGGACGCAGTCGAAAGCTGCGGCATCGCGGAGATCATGAGTCTGTAAGCGGAATCAATACGACACCTCTCCTTTTCAGTGAGGAAAACCATGAACACATACATAGCAACATTCTTTATGCACTTCGGCTCCATACGCTATGAGCGCCTGTGCAAATCAAAAGGTCTGGAGGCGCGCACGATGCCCGTGCCGAGAAGCCTCAGCAGCAGCTGCGGGACCTGCGTCAGGTACTACGCGCAGGAGCCTCTGTTCGATCCCGCTCACGACGAGATGGAGCAGATGGTCATATGCAATGATGACGGCAGCTATACACAGATCTACAAAGCAGACAATCTCTGATCCGCTCACAAAAAACCCGGCCGCAACGTCCGGGTTTTCGTATGCAGTTATTCAGCATGCGCATGATGCGCTTACCGCTTATCTGGAGATCTTCAGCAGATACTCTCCGCCTTTGTCCTCTACCTCTACTTTGTAGC
>JAFUGO010000128.1 GCA_017469325.1 Mogibacterium sp.
GTACGCTGTAGAGATGGTCAACGCCAGATCGCTCGCCATAGAGGCCCTGAGCGATGACAGCGACTTCATCGGAGGGATACTCGAAGTCCAGGCTTCATCCATACCGGGCATCACTTTCCTCCCCGCTCTCCTTTCGGATTTCAGGAGCCTGCATCCGGATATACAGTTTTATGTCTCGGTTTCGGATACACAGACTGTAGTGGATAATATTTCGGACCGCAGAGGAGAGATCGGTTTTACCGGAGAAAAGATCACATCGCCGTCTTTTGAATGCACAAAGGTGGCCACCGACAAATCCGTGCTGATCGCGCCTGTATCGTATGACATAGCCTCATCTATCAGCCTGTCTGAAGCAGCGTCGTATCCTTTTGTCTGGCGCGAGACCGGATCGGCTACCAGGCGCACATTTGAAGAGACGGCTCTTAAGCACGGATTCGGCAAGGAAGAATTCGAAGTGGCTGCACTTGTAGATGACATGAACACTCTGATCCGTTCCGTTGAGGAAGGTCTCGGCGTCGCTATCATCTCTCAAAAGATCGCCGTTTCTCTCGGAGACCGCGTCAAAGTCGCTGACATAAAGGACTTCAGCGAAGACAGAACGTTCTATATGATCAAGTTGAAGAGCACATCGCTTTCACCTGCCGCTGAAGCCTTCTCTGCATTCGTAAAGCAGCAGATCAGGGATAAATAGCGTAGTCAACCGATATCGGTATATCGTAAATTAAAAACAGGGAGCCCGCAGGTTCCCTGTTTTATTGTTTTAGCTTCTTCAATACGTCAGTCGTGTATCTCGACCGTGCATTTTCCTCTTCTCGGCTTGAAGTATCCGATCATATCGGACTCACAGCCTCTCTCGCCGAGCTGTTCCTGAAGTCTCGGCAGCTCGCTCTCATTGACGGCTATCAGCAGTCCGCCTGATGACTGAGGATCGTACAGGCAGTCTGTCAGTGCTCTCAGATGAGCATCTCTGTTAGGATCCTTCGAAAGGAACTCCATCACCTCTTTGTGGGTAAAGTCACGGTTGCGGTAAGCTCCCGCAGGGATTATACCCATCTCAGCCATTTCTACAGCTCTCGGGAAAACCGGGACTTTGTGGCTGTAAAGCTCAAGAGTCACATTCCCTGCTCTGGCCATCTCTGCCGCATGTCCGATGAGACCAAATCCGGTGATGTCTGTGCAGCCGTCGACCTTCACTCCCTGCATAGCCTCCCAGGCGTACTTGTTAAGAAAGGCCATCGTCGCTTCCATCTCTGAATTCTCCTCATCTGTGAGGAGGTCCACCTTAGCGGCAGTCGTAAGTATGCCTGTTCCGATCTTCTTTGTTATTACCAGAACATTGCCGGCATTAGCGCTGTTGCTGAGTATGTCATCGGGATGAGCGAAACCGGTAACTGAAAGCCCGTATTTTGGCTCTTTGTCATCGATGCTGTGTCCGCCGACTATAGTGGCTCCTGATTCACACACCTTGTCATTGCCGCCTTCAAGGATGCCCTTCACCGCATCGAGCGGCAGCTTTCCGTTAGGGAAAGTCAGGAGGTTCATCGCAAGCTTAGGCTGCCCTCCCATCGCGTAGACATCGCTCAGAGCGTTCGCCGCGGCGATCTGACCGAACATGTACGGATCGTCCACTATAGGCGGGAAGAAATCCACTGTATTGATTATAGCTATATCGTCGGACACCTTGTAGACGCAGGCATCATCGCTGCTCTCGAATCCGACGAGTATGCGCGGGTCGCTTATCTTAGGCAGACCCGACAGAATATCCGATAGGACTCCCGGCCCTATTTTGGCGCCTCATCCGCCTGCCGTGGTCATGCGGGTCAGAAAGACTTGTCCGCCGGGGCCTAAAAAGTCATTGCCTGCCTGCGGCTTCACCTGCGTGCTTTCAGCTGCATGCGAAGAACCGGCAGATACACTGCCGTCAGAAAATTTCGCAGGTTCTATCTTGCAGGCGAGCTTTTCCTTCGCCTCCTGCAATGTTTTTTCGTCTATCTCTCTACCCATTTGTATGTATATTACCACTACTATTCTTCTTTTACCAATTAAAGTGTATTAATCACTCATCCGGCCCGTTA
>JAFUGO010000129.1 GCA_017469325.1 Mogibacterium sp.
AGTTCTCATAGAAGAATGAACCGATTACTCCGCATATAGCTCCGACGTACATTACGCCCGGAATACCGAGGTTAAGGCTGCCGGATTTTTCGTTGAGTGTCTCGCCGACGCAGCCGAGCAGCAGCGGTACGCTCTGTACGATAGCTCTAGGTATGAATGTTACCAGACTAAACATCAGCGGCCTCCTTTCCGTGCGATTTGCGGAAATGCACCTGATAATTGATAAAGAATTCGCTTCCTATTACGAAGAACAGGATAACGCCTGTAAGTATGTCTCCGAAGGACTTGTTGAGTCCGAATGCTGTGGAGATCTCGCCTCCACCGCGGCTCATGAATACCATCAGCAGACCGGAGAGGATCATACCTATAGGATTGAAGTGCGCAAGCCATGCGACCATGACTCCGAGGAAGCCTCTGCCGGCTTCAAGAGTTGTGGTCATTGTATGGTCGGTACCTGCAACCAGCAGCCAGCCTGTGAGTCCGCAGATCAGTCCGCAAAGGACGAGAGTACGGACGATTACCTTGCCTACATTGATACCAACGTATCTGGCTGTATTCTGGCTCTCACCTACTACGCTGAGCTCATAACCGTGCTTGCTGTACTTGAGATATATGTACATGAATATGGTCACGACTATCGAGATCAGTACAGGCAGGAGGTACTGCTTGCCTCCGACAACAGGCAGCCAGCCGGCATTGGATGTCGGATTGATGATACCGATCTTTCCGGAGCCCTTAGGATTCTCCCAGATGATGATGTAGTACGCAACTATCTGAGTGGCGACGTAGTTCATCATCAGAGTGAACAGTGTCTCATTGGTATTCCACTTAGCCTTGCAGAACGCAGGGATGAACGCCCAGAGCGCTCCCGCGATCAGAGCTGCGATAAGCGAGACCAGTATGAGCATACCGTTTGAAAGCTTATCGTCGAGAGTGATCATGCAGGTAGCTGTAGCCAGCACTCCGGCCATTACCTGCCCGCCTCCGCCGAGGTTCCAGAACTTCATCTTGAACGCAGGCGCCAGAGCTACGGATACCATGAGCAGGATGGACAGTTCTTTGAGGAGCGCCCATATCTTTCGCTCACTTCCGAAGGATCCGTCAAACATCGAAGCGTAAACGCTGATAGGATTCAGATGTGTGGTCAGCGTTGTGATAATAGCGCATACGACGAGCGCTATAAGTATGCTTCCGAGTCTTATTGCCCACTCACGTTTTTTGGATATCGCCTTCCTTTTGGTGATATGGATCAAAGGTTCTTTTGTCTGTTTATCCAACTTTATCACCTCCGACCTTTGTCATCAGCAGACCTACCTCGTTCTTATCTGCCGTCCTGCCGTCGACTATACCGCTCACCTTGCCGCCGCACAAAACAAGTATGCGGTCGCTCAGCTCGAGCAGTACATCGAGGTCTTCACCAACGAATATTACGGCTACGCCGCGCTCTTTCTGCTTGTTTATAAGATCGTAGATCGTGTACGAGGCGTTGATGTCGAGTCCTCTTACCGCGTATGCCGTAAGCAGTACCGACGGAGCTCTTTCGATCTCACGTCCTACGAGCACCTTCTGTACGTTACCTCCTGAGAGACGTCGTACAGGAGTTTCTACGCTCGGCGTCATTACCTCGAGCTCGTTTACGACTTTCTCTGCCAGGCTGTACGGGCTCTTACGGTCTGTAAATACCGATTTGCCGCGTCTGAAGGATCTGAGCATCATGTTCTCTGACAGATCCATGTTTGCGACAAGTCCCATGCCGAGTCTGTCCTCAGGAACGAACGAGAGGGATACTCCCTTCTTCTCTATCTCTACAGGGTCAGCGCCCACGAGACTTTCTTTGGTTCCGTCATCCTCTACATAAAGGATGTCGCCCTTTTCTATCGGCTGCAGACCGGCAATAGCTTCAAGAAGCTCCTTCTGGCCGCATCCTGATATGCCGGCGATCCCGAGCACCTCGCCCGTGTTTGCGGTAAAGGATACATCGTCGAGTTTGATGATACCGTCCTCTGACCTTACAGTCAGATTGTCGACCTCGATCCTAGGTTTTACGTTCTTAGGCTCAGGCCTGTCTATATTCAGCTTGACCTCGCGCCCGACCATCATGTTGGTCATCTCCTGCGCGTTGGACTCGCTTGTTATCAGTTCTCCGATAAATTCGCCCTTGCGAAGTATGGCTACCTTGTCTGAGATAGCTTCTACCTCGTGCAGCTTGTGCGTTATTATTACAACAGTCTTGCCGTCAGCTTTCATGTTGCGGAGCACGGCAAAGAGCTTTTCTGTCTCTTGCGGAGTAAGTACGGCTGTAGGCTCGTCAAGGATAAGGATATCGGCGCCTTTATAAAGGACCTTTACGATCTCTACAGTCTGTTTCTGAGATACAGACATGTCGTAGATCTTCTGATTCGGGTCGACATCGAATCCGTAGGCATCACAGATCTCGCGGATCTTCTTTGATGCTTTTTCGAGATCGAGCTTGCTCCATTTCGGTACTTTTTTGCCGTCTACCTCGTTTATGCCCAGGATGATATTCTGAGCAGCGGTAAATACATTCACCAGTTTGAAGTGCTGGTGGATCATTCCGATGCCGTGATCGTAAGCATCTTTAGGCGATGATATAGCTACAGGCTTTCCGTCGATAAAGATCTCTCCTTCATCCGGATAATAAATGCCTGCAAGCATGTTCATGAGTGTGGTCTTTCCGGAGCCGTTTTCACCCAGCAGGGAGAGTATCTCTCCTCTGTAGATGTCGAGGTCTACTCCGTGGTTTGCCACGATAGTGCCGAATGTTTTTGTTATGTTTCTCATCGAAACTGCGGGTGTTCTGCTGTCTTGCAAAATGATCCCCCCTTTTTTACGGGATCTGATCCCTTTTCTTTTAAATTTTTGACCGGCCCCGCCGATGCGGGACCGGTCAAAACTATTGATCAGTTATTAACAAATTGTGGTTTAGCCGAAGTTTGTATCGAGCAGGTTGATGCCGTCGATCTGGATATCGAAGTAAGGAGCTGATCTGTACTCTGACTCATGGAAGTATCCGTCAGAGATAGCTTCTGTCTCGTGCTCATATGCCTCGTCAGCCTCAACGTCTGCAAGATATGATGTCAGTTCTTTTCCGTCAACTGTGAATGTGCTTGTGTCGAATACGTGGATGGAACCGTCCTTAAGGCCTGCCTCAACCTCTTCGAGCTTAGCAGCAGTGCCCTCAGCAGCTACGTCCTCGTTAAGCTCTGTGAGCTCAACAGAACCTGTCTCGAGTGTTCCTGTCCAGTTTGTATCGATTGCAGCGCCGTCCTGAACCTGCTTGATTGCATATTCATAGAACGGTGACCAGTTGATTCTGGACGAAATGATGTAAGTGTTAGGAGCAGCGCTCTTTGTGGATCCGTTGTAGGATACGTCAGGTACGCCTGCTTCTTCACATGCTGTAGGAGCTCCCATGGAGTCAGCGTGCTGCGAAATGAGTACGCATCCGCCCTGGATCAGCTTGTTGGCAGCTTCCTTCTCAGCAGTCTCGTCATACCACGAACCTGTGAATGTTACGTCCATTGTTACGGATGGGCATACGCTCTTAGCTCCGAGATAGAATGATGTGTATCCGGATACTACCTCTGCGTATGTGAATGCGCCTGCATATCCCATCTTAGCCTGATCAGCTGTGATCTTTCCGCTGTCGATCATCTCGTTCAGCTTCATTCCTGCAGCAACACCTGCGAGGTAACGGCCTTCGTAGATCGATGCGAAAGCATTGTGGAAGTTGTCCTGGTTAGCAACGCCTGCGTTGTCACCGGTGCAGCTTACAAACTGTACATCAGGATTGTCTTTAGCAGCCTGGAGCATGAATCCGGCATGACCGAACGAGTCTGAGAAGATCAGTGAGCAGCCGTCATCTACCATCTCGCCTGCTGCATCGTAGCACTCCTGTCCTTCAGGAACGTTCTTCTTGATTACAGGCTCTACTCCCATCTTGTCGCAGGATTCCTGGAAAGCTGAAAGGTAGTTGTTATCATAAGTGGAGTTCTCATCGTGGAGGCAGATCAGACCGACCTTCATTGCAGCTTCGCCGCCGTCGCCGCTGTCGCCGCTGTCACTGCTTCCGCCACCGCAGCTTGCCAGCATTGGCATCATTACCATTACCAGGCAAACCATTAAAGCAATAAGTCTTTTCTTCATAAAATCATCCTCCTGTTTAGTACATGAGTAGTGCCTTCTGCTTCAAAAAGGCGAAAATGGAAACATATCCCGACCATATCAGCAGAACAGTTTATGATGATATTATTTTAACCTCTATGAAATCAAATAACAAGATAGATATGCAAAATGGTTTTATGTTTTGCTGAATATTTTTTATTGCACATCGTAACTAAAAAGGAGACCGCATACGCGATCTCCCGATCAGCCTTTACAGATTTTTGAGCAG
>JAFUGO010000130.1 GCA_017469325.1 Mogibacterium sp.
AGCGCCGTTATGATGAGCCGCCGTTACACGAGCCCGGAATACTCCGGGAATATCCCGAGGCTTCTCTTAAGTATGCCGTGCACGTAGGCTATCATGATGCCGTAATTGGTTATAGGCACGCCCTGCCCCGCTGTCTTTGAAGCCCGGTTCTTTACTTCGCGCTCGTTCAGCATGCAGCCTCCGCAATGCACGACCAGAGCATAAGGCGTCAGATCGTCCGGATAACCCGTTCCGCTCGCGGTCTCATATACGAGATCAGCGCCCGTGAAGTCTCTCAGCCATGCCGGTATCTTTACAGAGCCTATATCTCCGCACTGCCTGTGGTGAGTGCAGCCCTCAGCTATCAGCACCCTGTCGCCGTCTTTGAGTCTCTTTATCGCAGCCACGCCTTTAACGGCTTCATCCAGAAGCCCTTTGTACCTTGCCATAAGGATCGAGAAAGATGTAAGCGGGACATCCGGCGGGACTATCTTGTCGACCTTTCCGAACACCTGGCTGTCCGTAACGACGAGCGCCGGCTTTGTATCGCCCAGCTTCTCAAGTGTGTCCGCAAGCTCTGAATCGCGTACGACCACAGCGGTCGCGCCTGTATCGAGTATATCTCTTATCGTCTGCTGCTGCGGAAGTATGAGTCTTCCCTTAGGTGCCGCTTTATCTATAGGCACCACAAGGAGTATGAGATCGCCTTCATTTATTTTATCTGCGATCAGACGCCCCTCTGCCTGCTGCGGTTTCAGAGCCGCTATTCTGATTTTGAGCTCGTCTATGCCTTCATTCGAAAGCGCGCTCACATGCAGCATCCCGCCGCTGCCCTTCGCGACAGCGCCCAGAAGCCCTGCGGATTCTTCGCTCACGTTGTGGTCTTCGGAATCCTCCGCGATATCGCTCTTATTGAATGCGACTATGAACGGGATCCCCTTTTCTCTGAACAGTCCCGCAAGCTCTGCGTCAGCCCCTCTGAGCCCGTCCGTCGAGTCCACCACCAGTACGGCAATGTCGGTCTTTTCGAGTATCTTGCGGGTCTTCTGCACACGAAGTTCTCCGAGGCTTCCCTCGTCATCAAAACCCGGAGTGTCTATCACTACGACAGGCCCCAGCGGAAGTATCTCCATGGACTTCGTGACCGGATCGGTCGTCGTTCCCTTGACTTCGGATACCACGGCCAGATCCTGACCTGTCACCGCGTTCACGACGCTCGACTTGCCGGCGTTACGCCTTCCGAAAAAACCTATATGCACTCTTTCACCCGAAGGTGTTTCATTCATCCCTGCCATGTTTCAGTCCTTTCTCTTGATCAGGCTGCTACGCATCTATTATATCGCAGAGGACACTGTTTGCGAATTTCTTTTTATGCCCGATTCTTGCTGGACGCATACCTTCTTACATGGTAAAGTATGAGCGTCCGAATCAGACATAACAGCCTGTTTTGCGGGCCCGTCTGTTTCAAGCTCTTCGCGGGCAAACGCAAACCATTCACAGGAGGATCACCTCGTATATGAATACAGACAAACTGAAAAACTGGACAGCTCCCGCTATCCCTGACGACATCCCTCACGGCGACATGCCGGGAGACAGTGTCAGAATCAGCGAAAAGCACATAAGCAAAGCACAGAAGATATTTCCGCATCTCATTGAAGAGATCATGAAGCTGGAGCAGGATAATCCCGATAAGAAGATCGTCGTGTCTGTCTGCGGCGGATCCGGTGTCGGCAAATCCGAGACCGCTTCTCTTCTGAGCTTTTATCTGAATGATGCGGGGATCGGCACTTATACGATGTCCGGCGACAATTATCCGCACAGGATACCTAAATACAACGACCTCGAGCGTGAACGCGTCTATGCCGAAAGCGGCGAGGACAGTCTCCGCGCCTATCTGGGCTCCGAGATGGAGATCAACTTCAAGGAGGTCAACGAGATAATCCGCCTCTTCCATTCGGGAGAGAATACGATATACCTGAGGCGCATGGGCCGCACCGAGACTGCTCTGAGCTACGAGCCGGTGGATTTCAGCGGTATCGATGTGCTTATGCTCGAATGGACTCACGGCAACAACGATAACCTTCGCGGTATCGACATCCCTATACTGCTGGGGAGCACGCCGGCAGAGACACTTGCTCACCGCATCGAGAGGAACCGCGACGGAGCTCCCGACAGCCCGTTCATAACCATGGTGCTCGGCTTTGAGCAGGATATGCTGACTGCGCAGTCGCGCAAGGCAAAGATAATACTCTCCAAGCAGGGTGATATCATAAGCTATGACGAGTATATAAGGAGGGTGAATGCAAGCAGATAAGAAAAGTGCCGGCATCGGGCCTATGCTAAACGCGTATCCCGACAGCATCGGCGGCAGCCTGTCCCATACAGTGAGCCTTCTTGAAAGGCCCGAACTGAACGGGGCATTCAGCTCCATGTACATACTTCCGAGCCTCTACGATACCGACCTTGACCGCGGCTTTTCCGTCCAGGATTACGATATAAACGGTGTGATCGCAACAGAGGACGACCTTGCGGCTCTCAGGGGAATGGGCATCAGCCTCAAGCTCGATTTCATACTCAATCACCTTTCCGTACGCTCGCCGCAGTTCAGAGATCTTCTTAAGAACGGCCGCGATTCGGAGTTCAGAGATTTCTTTATAGACTGGAACGCTTTCTGGGAAGGCTGCGGAAAGATGACTGATGAGGGCTATATCCAGCCCGATCCGGAATACATAAAGGATATGTTCTTCCGCAAGCCGGGTCTTCCTATCCTGATGGTACCTTTCCCGGACGGGAGCATGGTGCCGTACTGGAACACCTTCTATCAGGAAGTTATAGAAAAGGAAGACGGGACAAGGGAATTCCTGGGACAGATGGATCTCAACGTCAACGCTCCCGTGGTATGGGAACACTACGAAGAGACTCTGGCAAAACTCGCGTCATACGGTGCGGAGATAGTCAGGCTTGACGCGTTCGCTTATGCCCCGAAGGCGCCGGGACGCCGCAACTTTATGAACGAGCCCGAGACATGGGACCTCCTTCAGAAAGTGCAGGATATCGCAGACCGCTACGGTCTTTCCCTTCTGCCTGAGATACACACGGCGTACGGTGAAGGGATCTACAGGATCCTGGCCGGCAAGGGATATCATGTATATGATTTCTTCCTTCCGGGTCTTATTATCGACGCTCTTGAATCCGGGCGTGCGGACAGGCTCGCGGACTGGGCAAACGAGATAATCGAAAAAGGCATCCATACCGTCAACATGCTCGGATGCCATGACGGCATACCTATGCTCGACCTCAAAGGACTGCTGCCGGATGAGCGCATAGAAGAGCTTATTGAGATACTGAAGCAGCGCGGCGGATATGTCAAAGACCTGCACGGGCAAAAGAACATGTACTACCAGGTCAATTCCACATATATGAGCGCTCTGGGCGGAGACGACGCAAGCCTCCTTCTGGCCCGCGCGATACAGCTGTTTATGCCGGGCAAACCGCAGGTGTGGTATCTTGACCTCTTCGCGGGCAGCAATGATTATGAAGCTGTCAGAAGAGCAGGTCCGGGAGGACACAAAGAGATCAACAGAACGAATCTTACTGACGAAGATGTTGAGAAGGCTCTTCAGAAGGATGTGGTCAGAAAGCAGCTGGAGCTCCTCAAAATGAGAAACAGCCATCCGGCATTCGGCGCTGACGCGGATGTAAGCGTAAAGGCCGACGGAAACATGCTGAATATCACATGGCGCTGCGGGGATGCTGAAGCATCGCTCGAAGCCGATCTCACGAATGTCAGCTTCACGCTGACTCTCTGATACAAAACAGATACAAAAAGAGTACGTGCTGAAACGTACTCTTTTTTTCTGTCATTCTATTCCGGGCCGTCCTTTAGGGCACTACCTGCCCCGGTTGTCGCTGTACTTGCGGGCTCCTTTCATGAAGCTCTTTTTCTTTGTTCCTCTGGACGAAGGTTTATGATGCCTTTCAGTTTCGAGCAGCCAGCGGAAGCCGTACGGCTCTATGACATACTCGCTCATCGGGCCATCTCCCTTTATGTATTCCCTTTCAGGCGAAGTCATGTCTATCCTTTCAGATGACACGATCTCTGTCTTTACAAAATCAGGCGAGAAATTGAACAGGCCAAGCATCCTTCTGCCGTCATATTCTCTTGTGATCCCCAGCACTCTGTTGTCACCTGTCTCGACCACATACACATTGGCATCCGAATGGAAGATGGTGTTGTACTTGCGTATCATCATAAGCTGTCTGATGCCTTTGAACACCATGCCCGTAGCGGAGTCCGCGTTGTAGCGGTCTTCAGCGGCCTTCCAGTCCATCTTTCCCCTGTGCAGGTTGCGGCTGTCTGCCCATCTGCCCGGGTCATCGTGATAGCTGTAGGCGTTCAGCTCGCCTATCTCTTCTCCGCTGTAAAGCACAGTGATGCCGCGAAGAGTCAGGATGCACGCGTGCAGCAGTATATACGCCGAGACCGCGA
>JAFUGO010000131.1 GCA_017469325.1 Mogibacterium sp.
TGTACAAGTCACTGTTACTACACACAGACTTCACAAGATAGTGATATTCTTGGTATATGCTTGGATACGTCAAGGTGGATAAGGGCGAGCTGAAGGTTCGCGAATACGATACATATACAGGATATTACTGCGGCATATGCAAGTCCATCGGCAAAAGGTACGGGCAGCTTCCTCGAATGGTGCTGAGCTACGACGCCGCTTTTCTCGGAGTAATCCTGGCGGCGCTCGGGGATTCGCCTGATGAGATCAAGATGGAGCAGTGCATAGCCCACCATATACAGAAGAAACCGGTCATCCGAAATGATGCCATCGACTATGCGGCGGATGTGATGCTCATACTGGCGTGGTACAAACTGGCAGACGATGTGGCCGACGAGGGCAAAGTGTCCGCGCGTGCAGCGATGACGGGATTTCGCGGAGTTCACAAAAAGCTTTACGCGAAGTACCCCCAGCTCTGCAGCGATATGGAAAGGCTTCTTGCGGAGCTTTCGGAGCTTGAGAGGTCAAAGTGCGACAGTCTCGATAGGGTCGCCGACTCCTTTTCGCAGATCATGCGGATCATCTTTTCCGAAGGAGTGAAAAGGCTCTACGGCCCTGACGACAAAAGAGCGGAGGTCCTCGGCAAGATCGGCTACCACATGGGGAAGTGGATCTATCTGGTGGACGCCATCGACGATATGGAGGATAACCTTAAAACCGGATCGTACAATCCGCTGTTTTACAGGTTCGGCTTCGATTCATCGGTGGAGAGCATCGCTCAGTTCAAGGAGAGAATACTCGATAATTTGAGTTTCAACCTTTTTCAGTATCTGGCCGTCATCAGTCAGGCGCTTGAAGAACTTGAATTTAAGAGATATAAAGGAATCATAGAGAACGTTATATATTTTGGGCTCAACCATCAGACACGGCTGATGATATACGGGCCTGAGGCAACAACGCATACGGACATGAGAGGAGAAAATGATGAATCCATATGAGGTTCTGGGCGTATCCGAAAACGCGTCTGAAGAGGAAATCAAAAAGGCCTATAAGGAGCTTGTAAAGAAGTATCACCCTGACAAGTATCAGGACAACCCTCTTGCAGACCTGGCTGAGGAAAAACTCCAGGAGATCAACGAAGCCTACGACACGATTATAAAGCAAAAGCAGAGCGGTTCCGGAAGTTCCGGATATGGGTACGGATACAGCTCCGGCGGAAGCTCAAGCTACAGCTCAGGCTCAGGTTCTTCCGGTACTCCCGATTACATGCAGATAAGAAGGTATCTGGACGCCAACAATCTTGTCGGAGCTGAGACGATGCTCAACTCGACTCGCGACAGAAGCGCCGAATGGTTCTTCCTGGCAGGTATGCTCTCCTACAAAAAAGGCTGGTACGATGATGCCATGAACAAGCTTCAGACTGCTACGCGAATGGCTCCTTCCAACACAGAGTACAAGCAGACCTATGCAAGGCACGTGTCCATGGGCGGACAGTATCAGAACCAGGCTTACGGCAAGGGCTACGGAAACAACGACGACATGTGCTGTCAGGCGCTTCAGTGCTACATCTGCGCAGACTGCTGCTGCGACTGCATCTAAATCTCGTGCGTTCTCGCAGACCAATCTAATTTCATTCGCATGCAAAGTGCCGGAGGCATAATGTGAGTAAAAGAAACAGCAACAAATTAACATTTAAGATTGCAATGGGCGGGATTTTTCTCGCCCTTACGGTTATTTTTTTGTGTGGCGCAGCCTTCGTTCCGGGTATCGAACTGACCCTCTTCGCCTGCGCATCTTTTTTCACCGCTTTTATGCTCCTTGAGACTGGCACAGGCGGCGCTCTCCTTCTCTATGCGGCCGCTTCGATTCTGGGATTCTTCCTGCTCCCAAACAAACTCGCCATCGTTCCGTACGTTTTTCTCTTCGGCTACTACGGCATACTCAAATTCTACATCGAAAAAATGCGAACGGCTAAGGCTCAGATCGCCGTTAAGGTCATCTTCTTCGCGGGAATTTTGACTCTGGGACTCACCGTTTTTTTCAAAACTCTCGCCTCCGGGATATCGCTGCCCGATTACCCGGCACCCGTTCTCATAATCGCAGGTACCTTGCTCATGATTCTTTATGACTTTATCTATACCTACGTCATCAATTTTTACTGCTCCCGAATAAGGACGAAGATTCAGTAACGCCACCGCCACAGTTAAACTTGTCTAAAGAACGTATGTTTGTTATAATAAAACAGGTGCTACCAAAGATGGTAGGCGGTTAGCCCTCTGACATATCGGAGGGTTATCCCTCTGAGTGATTTTTCACA
>JAFUGO010000011.1 GCA_017469325.1 Mogibacterium sp.
CATGACTTTTAAATTGCTGACGTGGATGTAAGCGCCGGTGGAGGGGTGAGATGTCATGCTTATCTGACTGAAATGGTCAAATAAGCATGACTTTTAAAATGTTGAAGCGACCGAAAGCGCTGACGGAGGGGTGAGATGTCATGCTTATCGGGCCGAAATGGTCAAATAAGCATGACTTTTAAAAGGTTGAAGCGACCGAAAGCGCCGGCGGAGGGGTGAGATGTCATGCTTATCTGACCGAAATAGTCAAAGAAGCATGACTTTTTAAGTGGCGGAGAGGCGCGCGGAAGAGGCGCGGCGGATGTTTTTGGAAGAAAACAACTTTATGGTCATATTTGGGTTGACCAAAATGCTATAGGATGCTATTATTGCTTTGTCAATTTAGCGCTTTAGTACGCTAAAGCAAAGAAGCAACAAACAGGAAGGAAAATGTTATGAAGAAGAAACTTACAGTACTGACACTTGCGTTCGCGATGGTGTTCACTATGCTGGCGTTCACAGCATGCGGCGGCGGCAGCGATGAAAGCGCAGATACCGCATCCGCTGAAGATTACGGCGAAGGCTTTGTTTTCAAGCACGGCTATGATAAGGACTTCCCTCCTTATTCATACATCGGCGATGACGGCGAGACCACTGGTTTCGACGTAGAGATGGCCAAGGCAGTATGCGATTACTACGGATGGCAGTATGAAGGCGTTGCCATCAACTGGGATTCCAAGCAGGCAGAGCTCGACTCCGGCAGCATCGACTGCATCTGGTCCGGATTCACACGCAGCCCGGACAGAGAAGAAAACTTCGAATGGGCTGAGGCATACTCACTCAACACGATCAAGATGATGGTCCTGAAGGATTCCGGAATCACAAGTATCGCTGATCTCGCAGGCAAGAAGGTAGGAGTACAGGGCGGAACTTCGGCTCAGGAGATGCTCGAGATGTCACCTGAAGAAGGCGGAGCTTCGGATATCGCCGAGACATTCGCAGAGATCCCGGCTTATGACACATACACAGTCGCAGTAAACGACCTGCAGGCAGGAGCTATCGACGCGATCGCTATCGACGAGACAACAGGAAACTTCCAGATGACAAAGGCAGACAACCTCGTGTACCTCGATGAGGATGTATGCGAAGAGGTATACTCGATCGGATTCCGCGTTGGCGATACAGCTCTCCGCGACAAGGTCAACGAGGCACTCAAGGCTCTGGCTGAGGACGGAACAATGGATACGATCGGAAAGAAGTATCCTGAGATCTACGACAAGCTGACAATGATCAACAACTAAGTTGAAGAACTTTTCCAATAATACTGAACTCAAATAATTACGGACGGCCGGTGCCCCGGAAGAGCAGCTCCCGGGGCACGGTTGTTTGCTGTAAGACATTCTCAAGGGGATAAGATATGACACTGGATACCATGTTCCAGACCATGTCGGGCGGAATGCTCAGAACATGCGGGATATTTTTACTTACGCTGATCGGCTCACTGCCGCTCGGTATGGTGGTAGCGCTTCTGCGCAGCTCGAAGTTTGCGCCGGTGCGCGGAATAACAAAGGCATACATTTCTGTCATGCGCGGAACGCCGCTCATGCTGCAGCTGCTCGCGTGGTATTTCGGACCGTTCTATCTTTTCGGATGGAACATCGGAAGCTGGAGATTCCCGGCCCTGATAATCGGATTCGTATGCAACTACGCGGCGTACTTCGCGGAGATCTACCGCGGAGGTATCGAGTCCATACCGGCGGGCCAGTACGAGGCGGCCGAGGTCCTTGGATATACGAAGTTCCAGACATTCATGCACATCATACTGCCGCAGGTCATTAAGATCATAATGCCTTCGGTCACGAACGAGGTCATCACTCTGGTAAAGGATACCTCGCTCGCGTTCACGCTTGCGTACCAGGAGGTCTTCTCGCTGGCGAAGCAGATATCCGCTTCGCAGACATCGTTCATGCCGTTCATCATTGCCGGTATCTTCTACTTTGTAGCGAATTATCTGGTTGAACGGATAATGATGCGTGTAGAGAAGTCGATGGATTATTACAAGTAGAAGGGCGGTGCGGATATGATTCTTGAGATGAACAACATTAGTAAGAGCTTTGACGGACTCGAGGTCCTGAAGGACATCAGCTTCAACGTCGACAGCGGTGAAGTAGTGAGTATTATCGGACCGTCGGGATCCGGCAAGTCGACGCTGCTGCGCTGCTCGACCTTCCTTGAGACGATAGACGGCGGCGAGATCATATACATGGGCGAGAAGGCTGCTCACACGGATGAGAACGGCAACGCCGTGTACGTGGATCACAGCGAGCTCAAAAAATTCAGAAAGTACTGCGGGCTGGTGTTTCAGCAGTTCAACCTCTTCCCGCATTACAGTATATTGAAGAACATTACGGATGCGCCGACAAGGGTGCAGGGCGTGAGCCGCGAGGAGGCGGAGGAGACTGCGATGGATCTGCTCAAAAAGATGGGCATCGCGGACAAGGCCGATTCGTATCCGTTCCAGCTGTCCGGAGGGCAGCAGCAGAGGGTGGCGATCGCAAGAGCGATGGCCATGAAGCCTGAGATCCTTTTCTTCGACGAGCCGACGAGCGCACTCGATCCGGAGCTGACCGGCGAGGTGCTCAAGGTTATACGCCAGCTCGCGGAAGAGAAGATGACCATGGTGGTCGTTACTCACGAGATGCCATTCGCGAAGGCGGTCAGCAACCGCGTCCTGTTTATGGACGGAGGAGTGATCGTTGAGCAGGGCGATCCTAAGGAAGTATTTGACAACCCTCAGGAGGAGAGAACAAAGCAGTTCCTGAGAGTATTTGAAAGATAGATCATATTGAATGGAAGACAGAGTCTGTGAAAAGGACAGAGTTTGAGGGACGGACAATTGAATACTGCATATTCGACCCGACGGGCAATATTACGGCGCTCGTAACGACGGCGGTGGATCCGGAGGATCAGCCGGCCGCGGCCGCGCAGGTGATGCGCGGCGAGCCCGCAGTGGAGCAGGTGGGCTTTGTGCAGTTTGCGGGCTGCGCCGGCGAAGCCGGCGGAGCGGCCGGGAAGGCGCCGGTGCGTCTTCGCATGGCCGGCGGAGAGTTCTGCGGAAACGCGACAATGTGTTCCGCGGCTCTTTATCAGCTCCTGTCCGGAACTGAAAACTGCAGCGCCGCAGCAGACGCGGCCGCTGCATCCGCTACGCAAAAAGTCCTTGTCAGCGTATCGGGAGCCGCGCTTCCGCTCGAAGTCAGCCTCCGGCAGACAGGCGACGCCTCATTCGAGGCGTCCGTTCAGATGCCTCCGGCTCTCAGCATAGAAGAGATCCGCTTCGCCGCCGGCACGTCCGGGCAGGTTCCACAGGATCAAACCGGCTGCCCGGCCGGAGGGTCCGCACCGGCAGAAAGCAGTCCGGAAGCATGCTCCGGCATGCTTCCGCTTGTAAGGATGGGAGGCATTGACCACATCATAATAGAAAAGGATTCCGCATTCTTTGGAATAAAGGATGACAGCGGCGTCGCAGAGAAACTCGTAAGAGAGTGGTGCGCCCTCCTTGGATCCGAGTGCCTCGGCCTTATGTTCCTTGAAGGAGAAGGCAGCAGGCACAGGCTTACGCCACTCGTATATGTACCGGGCGAAGATACCACTTTCTGGGAGAATTCCTGCGCGAGCGGCAGCGCCGCCGCAGGCATGCATCTGGCATCAAAGGCCGGCGGGCCTGTCGATGTCAGCTTCAGTGAGCCCGCCGGAGAGCTCAGGGTCGAAAGCGACCCGCAAACATCCGTGACGGTCATGCACGGCAGCGTGATCATGATCGCGGCCGATGAATGCACGCAGACCCGCGTAGATGCAGGCTCAAACAGCCACAGATAAATTGACATGACTGACATATAGATGATAAAATGTTCCGCGGCCACCGAGCTTTGACAGGTGGCTTTTACCATTTTTTTATTCGTTTTAAAAAAGGACTATCCGGACATCCGGACCGCTCGAAATTATCAGAAGCTGCAGCGAGCCTGCGAACAGACGAACAGAGCGGTCTACTCCAAAAGTCAAACAGACCGGCCCGCGCCTGAAAAAAGGAAACAGACAGAAATTGGAAAACTACAAGGAAATTTTAGCGAAATACAAAGACGTCGACCTCGACGCCATGACAGACGAAGAATACCATGAGCTGAAGGCGGCCGAGATGGCCGACATGCAGTATTATGTAGATGCCATAAAAAACAGCGATGTTCCGGAGGTCATGTACCGCATCGGAAGACCTATCACCGATCTCAAGATGATGATGGAGTCCGGAGTCGAAGCGTTCGGCGACAAGGTGCTCTACCACCAGATCATGCCGGGCGACGACCACTTCACCGAATTCACTTACGGTGGAGTCAGAGACGATGTCAGAGGACTCGGGACAGCGCTTCTTTCACTCGGACTCAAGGGCTCGCATATAGGGCTGATCGGCGCCAACTGCTAAGAGTGGGCGGAATCGTACTTTGCCATCACAGGCGGTACGGGA
>JAFUGO010000132.1 GCA_017469325.1 Mogibacterium sp.
CCCGGGGTCTGCTTAGCCGATCGCCCCGCTCTATAGCTGTCCGGACGGGCTTAGTAGACCCCGCCGGCCAGCGCTGGGGCATCTCGGAGCAGACCGATTCATTTGCCTAAAGGCAATTTACACACAATTCTGGACTTGACTCTCAATAAGCATGACATTTATCATTTCTTTTTATTTCTGCGGCCCGGCAATTAGTGAGCTGCCATTGTCTCTTCCGAAAGTCTTGAGAAGAAGCATCTTCCGTCGCCTTCGAGGTCGACCAGGGCCTTTGCCTTTGCGATAGCCTCTTCAGCTGTCATGACTTCGTGATCGGACTCACGGCGCAGCTTATACTCTACCTTGCCCTCGCCGGCGAGCTTGCCGACTGTGATACGGACAGGGATACCGATGAGGTCGGCGTCGTTGAACTTGACTCCAGGTCTCTCATCACGGTCATCTACCATTACCTCTACGCCCATAGCCTCGAGCTTCTTCTCGATGTCATAAGCGAGAGCGAGCTGTGTCTCGTCGTTCGACTTGATAACAGTTACGATGACGTGGTAAGGAGCTGTAGCTACCGGCCAGATGATTCCCTTTTCGTCATGATGCTGCTCTACGATAGCCTGCATCGTTCTTGTAACGCCGATGCCGTAGCAGCCCATCCAGTAAGGATGATCCTCGCCCTTCTCGTCCTTGAACGTTGTGTTCATGGATTCGGAGTACTTGAGTCCCAGCTTGAAGATCTGTCCGACTTCGATACCGCGTCTGAACTTGACCGGCTTTCCGCAGTGCGGGCATGCATCTCCGGCCTCGAGAGTCTTGATATCCGTAACGATGTCGCCGGTGTAGTCTCTGCCGTAGCAAACGCCTGTAAGGTGGTGGTCCTCCTCGTTTGCGCCTGCGCACATGTTTACTGTGCCGACGAGCTCGGAGTCAACTACCACGATGCAGTTCTTGAGGCCAATAGGACCTGTGAATCCTGCGACGCTGCCTGTGAGCGGACCTGTGACCTCTTCGTCGGAGAACTCGATGTAGTGCTCAGGGATGTCGAGAGCGTTGACCAGCTTTGTCATGTTGAGCTGTCTGTCTCCTCTGATGAAGCATGTTACGTAATCCTTAGGCTGAAGGTCGTTGTCGTATGTTGTGAACATGAGAGCCTTGATGGACTTCTCTACCGGAAGCTTCAGATAGTTGCATACGTCTTCGATAGTCTTTGTACCAGGTGTGAACACCTTCTCGACCGGCTGCATCTCTTCCTTGACCGGCTCTTCATCTCTGCACTCAGCTCTTTCGACTGTAGCAGCCATACCGCAGTGGTCGCAGTAGAGGATGTCGGACTCGCCCCAGTCTGAGAGTGCCGAAAACTCGTGTGACTTGCTGCCGCCGATAGGACCGTTGTCTGCCTCTACGATACGGTAGTCGAGGTCGCAGCGTGTGAAGACCTTCTCATATGCGTGGTACTGTCTCATGTACGCTGTGTGCAGATCTTCTTCTGTTGCGTCGAACGAATAAGCGTCCTTCATGACGAACTCTCTTGTTCTGAGGAGTCCGTAGCGAGGGCGTGACTCGTCTCTGTACTTGAACTGTATATGGTAAAGCGAGAAAGGCAGCTCTTTGTACGAAGACCATTCTTTACGTACAAAGTCTGTGAACATCTCTTCGCATGTTGGGTTCAGAATAAAGTCATTGCCGTTTCTGTCCTGGATCCTCCAGAGCTCAGGTCCGTAAGCATACCATCTGCCTGTCTCCTTCCAGAGCTCGGCAGGGTTTACGTGAGGCATGTGGATCTCCTGGCAGTCGATGTAGTCCATCTCTTCGCGGACGATCTGCTCGATCTTGCGGACTGTCCTCCAGCCCAGCTTAGGGAACATGTAGAGTCCCGCAGCTTCCTGTTTGATCATGTTAGCTCTTACGAGCAGTTTATGGCTCTCAAGCACAGCATCGGACGGTGCCTCTCTGAGTGTCTTGAGGTGATTCTTCGATAATCTCATTATTAAAAACTCCCTTCTATTGCGGCAGCTGCCATGGCGGCTATGCCTTCGCCTCTGCCCGTAAACCCGAGACCCTCTTCAGTGGTGGCCTTTACGTTGACCGCCGACTCAGGGATCCCGAGTACTCTCGATATGTTCTGCTTCATCTGATCCATGTAAGGCGCCAGCTTCGGTGCCTGCGCGATGATCGTGATGTCAACGTTGTTGATCAGCGCATCGCCCAGCATGTCTTTGACCTCTGCCAGCAGCTTCATCGAATCAGCGCCTTTGTATTTGTCGTCGGTATCAGGAAAATGTCTTCCGATGTCTCCCAGTCCTGCTGCCCCGAGCAGTGCGTCCATCAGAGCATGCGCTGCAACGTCTGCGTCTGAGTGTCCGTCCAGCCCGAGCTTGCTGGGGATAGGGGTCCCGCAGAGTATAAGGGGTCTCCCCGGGACAAGACGGTGGACATCATAGCCTGTACCTGTTCTGGTAGCCATGTGGATATCCTCTTTTGTTGTTATTTTGCCGTTTGCTGACGAGCCTTCGACCAGCGCGACTTTTATGCCTACGTATTCTGCAATGGCGGCGTCGTCGGTGGACGAGTATCCGTCGCGGTCTGCTGCCTCGTAGGCTCTGATGATGTCCGTGAGCCTGAATGTCTGCGGAGTCTGAGCTCTGTAGATCAGGTCTCTTCTGACAACATCAGTGTTCATTATAGGATATGTTATAGCTTCTTTCAATGCCAATCCGCCGATATATTCGGGTTTTTCGATACGTACCATGCGTATGGAATCCGATGCCGGAACGGCGGTGCACACAGCCTCGCAGCTGCTCATGCCCTCTATATTCCTTCTGATTATATCGGCACTCACGCCCGGCCTTGCGGCATCGTGGATCAGCACAATGGACGCATCGGGGTCGGCACCGGATGCGGAAGCGTCAGCCAGAGCGACCTTAAGGCCCTCTTTGCTGGAGTCGCCGCGTGTCTCCCCGCCGGGCACTATCTCGATCATGGCAGGATCGGCACCGGCTCTTTCTGCGCGGTCCTTCGCGATCTCAGCGTACTTCGCGTCAAGCGAACCGTCCTGCGGTGATGTGATGATCACTCTGTCGATGCCGTCATATGTGATGAAGGCATCCAACGCGGTCCCCAGCACAGTTGAGGCACCAAAAGGGAGCAGCTGCTTCGGGACCTCGGTGTCCATTCGCAAACTGCTGCCGGCTGCAACTATTACTGCGTATATTTTACCTTTTCTGTCTTCTGTCATTATCTCCTGCAAAATCAAATGGCCGATCCCTCATAAGCTCTGTCCGCTATATACTGGTTTCGACCATCTCGTCTGCTTCTTCCATTGTGTAGCCGCCGGAGTATGTCAGCTCGCTCTCGAGTATCTGTTTCGCTGTACTCAGAAGCTTTTTCTCTCCGGTGGAAAGCGGTTTCTGTCTGTCTGTCCTGACGAGATTTCTGACTACCGCCGCCACCTCTAAGATGTCTCCTGTCTGCATCCTTTCGGTGTTCTCGCGGTATCGTTTGTTCCAGTTGGGATTCATGGGCTCTGTCTCACCCTTGAGGACCTCGATCACTTCGTCTATACGCGAAGGATCGATAACGGGTCTTACCCCAAGCTTCTCGCAGTTGTCTACAGGCACGGAAGCCTCCATCCTGCAGTAAGGAAGCGACACATTATAATAGGTCCGCATCTCACCGAGAAAATCCTTCTCAACGATCTCGGTTATGATGCCGGCTCCATACATCGGATATACGATTTGATCTCCGATTTTGAACACGGACGCTTTCCTCCTTTTACACTGTCATTATAGCGTATCATGTATTAAAAAGCAAACAAAAATTAAATCGTTATTATACAGCTGTCATTTATGCTTGTCAATAGTAAACCACTTTAACAAGAAACCGGCCCCCTGGGGAGCCGGCGATGTGATCGGTCTGTGTTCCTTTATTTATGCGGACCTCAGGCGCTTATGCCAGATACGCCCGTATGGCGTCGCTTATGTTGGATGCGCCCAGGACGCGTATGTCCTGCCCGCCTCTGTACTGCCTTGCATTTTTTTCAGGCAGCAGCACTGCTTCGTAGCCGAGCCTTTCGGCTTCCTGGATGATGCGGTCGGCGTTCGGTACTGAGCGAAGGTTTCCCGTAAGCCCGACCTCGCCGACGGCGACCAGGCGCTTCGAAGCGGACCTGCTCTTGAACGAGCTGTATATTGCCAGCGCGACAGCCAGGTCTGTGGAAGTGCTTCCGGTGTTCATACCGCCTACGACATTCACGTAGACATCGTAGTCTAAAAGATTGATGCCAGCCTTTTTCTCAAGTACAGCCAGTATGAGGTTGAGACGGTTCTGGCTTATGCCTATCGCCGTGCGGCGGGCGAATCCCACGTTTGCGCGGGTGACCAGA
This sequence comes from Mogibacterium sp., assembly GCA_017469325.1. The sequence continues at coordinate 4,367 of JAFUGO010000132.1, forward strand.
GCCTGGATCTCAAAGAAGACCGGGCGGCTGCCCTCGTACACAGCGGATATTACCGAGCCCTCTTCGCTCTCGCTGCTCTCGATGAGGCTTCCGGAAAGATCGGGTACCTCTATCATCCCCTCCGCAGTCATGCGGAAGGCACCTATCTCATCGGTCGTGCCGAAGCGGTTCTTGAACGATCTCAGGATCCTGAGATCCCTGTCGCGCTCACCGCTGAAGCTGAGCACGCAGTCCACCATGTGCTCCATGGTCTTCGGGCCGGCGAGATCTCCGCTCTTTGTGACGTGCGCAACTATAAAGACGGGCACGTTGTTGTTTTTTGCGTAACGTATAAGCTGGCCCGAGCATTCCCTTATCTGCGTGAGGCTTCCCGCTACCGACTCAGCGGACGCCGAGTACATAGTCTGTATGGAATCGATGATCAGGAATCCCGGCTTCATCTCGTCGCAGGCCGCCATTATGTTCTCTATATTGGTCTCAGGGTAGATGTAGAGCGAGTCGCTGATCGCTCCCAGCACGCGGTCGGCCCTGAGCTTCACCTGCTCTTCGGATTCCTCTCCGCTCACGTAAAGCACGGTGCCGTAGCGGTCGGCGATGCGGCCTGCAGCCTGCGCGATGAGAGTCGACTTGCCTATGCCCGGCTCACCGGATATGAGGGTGAGCGATCCCGGCACTATGCCTCCGCCGAGCACTCTGTCGAGCTCCGACAGTCCGGAGCTTATACGGGTGTAGTCGTGTGTGCCGACCTTGCCCAGCCTTACGGGCCGGCTCTCCGCTCCTAGCCTTCTCCGCGTATCCGACGCGGCTTCCTCGACCGGCGCCACTTTATGTTCTACTATCGTATTCCACGCGCCGCAATAAGAGCACTGCCCCTGCCAGGCAGTGTACTCGTTACCGCACTCTGTGCACATGAATACTGTTTTGCTCTTCTTTGCCATCTTATTTCTCTTCCAATTCCGCAGCATCAAGCTCGACGGTCTTGTCGCTCGTCTCCTTGTCTCCCCTTCTCGCGGAAGGCTTGCGTACGGTCTCCATCTCGAACCAGAAATCCGAGCCCTTGCCCTCTTCGCTCTCTACGCCGTACTTCGCGTTATGCAGGTTGAGCAGGCTCTTGACTATAGCGAGACCGAGGCCTGTACCCTCTATGCCGCGCTCGTGGTTTGCAGAGGTCCTGTAATACTTGTCCCAGACGTGGCCGATCTCGTCGGACGGTATGCCGACGCCGTGATCGATGCAGTGGAACGCCACCTTCTTGCTGCTCTTGCTGAGCTTTATGTCTATGTATTTGTTGTCTCCCGAGTACTTGACCGCGTTGGACACAAAGTTGTTCATGACCTGCATCATGCGGGTGCGGTCGCCGACCACGTAAGCCGGTTTGCATGGGTGGAAGTGCATCTCGAAGCCCTCGGATGACGCCAGCACGTTGAAGCTTTCGTATACATCCTTTGCCGCCTCCACAAGGTCGAAGGTCTCCATGTGCATCTCAACATTGTTGGACTGAAGATTGGAGACCGTGAGCATGTCGGATACGAGCCTGTTGAGCCTCTCCGTCTCGGATATGATTATCTGGAGATCGGAATTCCTCTTCTCAGGATTGTCTCCGGATATGTCGATTATCTTCTCTGCATAGGAGCGTATCATCGTCAGCGGCGTCTTGAGATCGTGCGATACGTTCGCGATGATCTCGCGCTGATAGAAGTCCGTCCTCTCCATCTCATACGACGCCTTGTTAAGTGCGCGGGCGAGTTCCTTTGTCTCGGTAAAACCGGCTCCGTCGAATCGGACGTCGTAATTGCCCGTCGAGAGTTCCTTAGCAGACACCGTCAGGTTCTCTATAGGCGAAGCGAGCCTGATCGAAAGCGCGATCGCCAGCAGGAACGCGACTATAAGCACTATTATGGAGATATATACAAGCATGCCCCTGAGTATCCTGACCGTGACCTGATCCGGATACAGCGGAGCTATTATGGTTATTGTGTTGCCTGACCCTCCCGCCTTTATGTATGACGCGTAGACGAGTCTGGTTCCGAAGCCCGAGTTGCGCACGGTCTCAGCCACGCTCTGCTCTCCGGACTCGGCGAGGCGGTTCTTTATCATGGTGATGTCGGATTCAAAGCCTCCGTTGTCTTTTACTGATCGGATACCGTCGTATATCATGCTGCCGTCAGCGGCATCCAGCCTGATATAGATTCCGTTAGTACCGGCGGTCTGGACCGCGAGCGAATCGAAGCTTTCGATGTCGCGGGCCA
>JAFUGO010000133.1 GCA_017469325.1 Mogibacterium sp.
TACGCTGCTGAGGGCAGACCGCTTACGGGACTGGTACCGAAGGGAGTAGAGGATTACATAATTGAACACAAATTATACAAACAGTGACGCTTCGCTTTCCCGGCTCGAAGACTTCATGAGGGAGAACCTCAAGGAAAGCAGATACGGACATTCACTGAGAGTCGAAGAGATGGCCGTCAGACTGGCAGAGATCTACGGCCTCGATACCGGAAAAGCCGCTTTTGCAGGCAGGTATCACGACATAGCGAAGAACTTCGACGAAGACAGGATGGATGCGTGTATCAGAAAATACGGGCTTCCGGATGAGCTTCTTGGCAACAACGCGCTTGCTCACTCTAAGGTAGGGGCGGCGATACTTGAACACGAATTCGGAGTTACCGACGAAGAGATCCTGAACGGCGTCCGGTATCACACGACGGGACGCGCCGGGATGTCCGCTTTCGAAGTAACGATACTTACCGCGGATGTCGTCGAAGACGGAAGGACATACTCCGTCCTTTAGTACTATCATCAGCTGGCTTACATGGACCTTTACCGCTGCTGTATGGAGATACTCGAATATACGATAAATGATCTGAAATCGAAGGGGAGACCCATCCACCACGATACGCTTGAAGCATACGAAGATATAAGGGACAGGATAGAAAAACAAAAGGAGAAAAAATGACAAGCAAAGAAATGGCGCAGGCCGTAGCTGACCTGCTGAGCAGCAAGAAGGCGAGAGAAGTAGTCATGATAGACATAGCAGAGAAATCCTCTTTCTCGGACTACTTCGTAAACGCGACAGCAGGCTCTGAGAGACAGCTCGGAACACTTGCTGATGAAGTTGCTGACAAATTCGCTGAGATCGGAGTCGATCCCAAGAGCAAAGACGGCAGACCTGATACAGGATGGATACTTGTTGACGGTGGTGACGTTATTGTAAATCTGTTTACCGAAGAGACAAGACAGAAATACACGCTCGAACGCATCTGGAACGACTGCGAGATGATACTGGTAGATTGACATTAAGGAGTTTTCAATGAGAGACAGATACGATTTTAAAGAAATCGAAGCTAAGTGGCAGAAGATCTGGGCTGACGAAGAAGCCTTCAAGACCACAGAAGATGAGAACAAGGAGAAGTATTACGTTCTCGAGATGTTCCCGTATCCTTCGGGCAAGCTTCACATGGGCCATGTAAGAAACTATTCGATAGGAGATGTCATCGCCAGATATAAGAAGATGGCAGGCTTCAACGTTCTCCATCCGATGGGCTGGGATTCGTTCGGACTTCCGGCAGAGAACGCCGCTATAAAGAACGGCATCCATCCTTTCACATGGACGAACGACAACATGAACGACATGAGAGAACAGCTCAAGTCTCTCGGCCTCAGCTATGACTGGGACAGAGAAGTCGCCACATGCAAGCCTGATTATTACAGATGGATGCAGTGGATCTTCATCCAGTTCTATAAAAAAGGCCTGGCTTACAAGAAAGAAAACCCCGTAAACTGGTGCCCTAGCTGCCAGACCGTACTTGCCAATGAGCAGGTAGTGGAAGGCTGCTGCGAAAGATGCCACACACCTGTTACCAAGAAGCATCTCAGCCAGTGGTATCTCAAGATCACCGATTACGCTGACAGGCTCCTCGACGATCTCGACAGGATGCCGGGATGGCCTGACAAGGTAAAATCCATGCAGCGCAACTGGATCGGCCGTTCGGAGGGTGCCGAAGTCAAATTCGCCATCGACGGTTTCGACAAGGAGATGATCGTTTATACGACACGTCCGGACACACTTTACGGCGTAACATACATGGTACTCTCGCCGGAGCATCCTTATGTTGCCGAGCTCACAAAGGGCACTGAGTATGAGCCTGCCGTTAGCAAATATGTCGATGAATGCGCTCACAAGTCAGAGCTCGAAAGAACGTCTCTCACAAAGGAAAAGACAGGGGAGTTTATCGGTCATTACGCGATAAACCCGGTAAACGGCAAGAAGGTCCCGATCTATATTTCAGACTATGTAATGATGGACTACGGAACAGGTGCGATCATGGCCGTACCTGCCCACGACCAGAGAGACTTTGAATTCGCAAAGAAATTCGGTCTCGATATAATCCCTGTAGTTGATGTACCTGATGTTGATCTCAACAACCTTCAGGAGGCTGCTGCCGCAGAGGGCACAATGATCAACTCCGGCGACTACAACGGGATGAACAACAAGGAAGCGATCGCAAAGATCACAGAAGATCTTGAAGCTAAAGGTCTCGGTAAAAAGACTGTAAATTACAAGCTCAGAGACTGGCTCATCAGCCGTCAGAGATACTGGGGAACACCTATCCCTATGATCCACTGCGACAAGTGCGGATGGGTTCCTGAAGATGAGAGCAATCTGCCTGTTCTCCTGCCTACAGACGTAGAATTCACAGGCAAGGGAGATTCTCCGCTGACGACCTCAAAGACATTCAGACAGTGCAAATGCCCTGTATGCGGAGGAGAGGCAAGCAGAGAGATAGACACGATGGATACATTCCTTGATTCTTCGTGGTACTTCCTCAGATACTGCGATGCAAAGAATGACAAGGCCGTGTTCGATCCTAAGAAGGTCAACTACTGGATGAGCGTCGACCAGTACATCGGCGGTGTAGAGCATGCTATCCTGCACCTCATGTACGCGAGATTCTTCCAGATGGTCATGCACGACCTCGGTCTCTGCGACGCAGAGGAGCCGTTCGATAACCTGCTCACTCAGGGTATGGTAATAAAGGGATACACCGATAAGGACGGCAACTATATCAAGGCAAAGATGAGCAAATCGCTCGGAAACGTAGTCAGCCCTCAGGAGATCCAGGCAAGATTCGGATCGGATACCGCAAGGCTCTTCATACTCTTCGCTGCTCCGCCTGAAAAGGAACTCGACTGGAGCGATGAGGGAGTTGAGGGAAGCTACAGGTTCCTTAACCGTGTATACAGACTCGTCTATGAATACATAGACAGCATAAGAGGTGATGCAAAAGAATTCGGCGAAGTGAAGGCTGTTTCGGAAGCCGACAAATCGCTCAACTTCATGCTCAACTCGACAATCAAGAAAGTAACAGAGGACGCCGGCGGAAGGTTCAACTTCAATACAGCTATCGCGTCCATAATGGAGCTCGTGAACGAGATGTACAAGTACAAGAACGGAGAGATCAATCTGCCGCTCTTCAACAAGGCAGTCGAGACTCTGCTCGTACTTCTGAACCCGTTCTCGCCGCATATCACGGAAGAGCTCTGGAGCCAGCTCGGACACGAAGAAAGACTTTATAACAAAGAATGGCCTTCATTCGATGAGTCGGCTCTCGTTAAAGACGAAGTAGAAATAATTGTACAGATAAACGGCAGACTGAAGGATAAACTTCTGATGCCTAACGATTCAGATAAGGAGGTAGTGGAAGAAGCCGCAAGAGCTTCAGAGAAATTCGCAGAAGCTACAGCCGGACACGAAGTAGTCAAGGTGATTTTCGTACCAAACAAGATCATCAACTTCGTTGTCAAGTAAAGCGGCTTCGCTATTATGGCAAACGATAAGAAAAAACAGCTGAAACCAAGAAGAAACGTAAAAAGAACAGTAAAGCCTAAAAGAAAAGCCGCTGCAGTCAGCACAAAGAAAGCAGTGCAGGCAACGATCAGAAAGAAAGCGGCAAAGAAACCGGCAGTTTCAGCTAAAAGGAAAAACAATAATACAAAGACTCCGTTCAGGATAATACCTCTGGGCGGAATGAAAGAAATAGGCAAAAACTGCACTCTGATCGAGTGCAACGATGAGATACTCATTATCGACTGCGGTTTCGCATTCCCCGAATATGAGATGTTCGGAATAGACGTAGTCATCCCGGATTTCACATATATCAAGGAGAACTGTGATAAGGTAAAAGGACTCGTAATCACTCACGGTCATGAGGACCATATCGGAGCCATCCCGTACCTCCTCCAGGAGGTTTCGGTCCCGGTATATGCCTCACCGCTGGCCATGGGTCTCATCGACCACAAGCTCGAAGAAAACTTTCTGACAGCAGAGACACATGTTATAAAAGCGGGCGATGTCTTCGATATCGGAAGCTTCAGAGTTGAAGCCATACAGACAAATCACAGCATCGCAGACTCGCTGGCGTACTCGATAAAGTTCCCGGGCGGGCACGTATTCCATACGGGAGACTTCAAGATCGACTACTCGCCGCTCGACGGCAAGGTCATCGACCTCAGACGCTTCGCGCAGCTGGGTGATGAGGGAGTGGACGTTCTGCTCTGCGACAGCACGAATGTCATGAGAAACGGTTTCACACCGTCGGAAGCAGTCGTCAGAAGGTCCATCGACGAGATATTCGACAATACCGAAAGGCGTATAATAATCGCGACATTCGCCTCGAACGTCCACAGGATAAAGTACTTCATCGAAGCTTCGATGAAGCACCACAGGCGCATCGCGGTATCGGGAAGGTCAATGGAGAACGTTCTGGCTCTTTCCAAGAGACTGGGATACCTTGATGATATCCCGGAGTCGGTATTCGTAGATGTGAATGAGGCAAAGAATCTCGCAGACCGCAATATAACGATCATCACGACGGGAAGCCAGGGAGAGCCTATGAGCGCTCTTACCAGGATGGCCTATGACAATCACAAGTCAGTAAAGCTCAAGAAGAACGATGTCGTCGTATTCTCGTCTTCGCCTATACCGGGCAACGAGAAGGTGATATCGCAGATAGTCAACAGGCTTTACGAAAAGGAAGTCTCGGTCGTTCTCGCTTCGGCAATGGACGTACACGTATCGGGGCACGCTTCTTCGGAAGAGCTCAAGCTCATACACACACTTCTCAGGCCGAAGTTCTTCGTACCGGCTCACGGCGAATACAGACACCTTGCAGAACACGCAAAACTCTCGAATTCGCTCGGACAGCCTAAGGACAGGATCTTCATCATGGCCAACGGCGACGCGCTCGAGGTAGAAGGGAATACGGCTTCTGTCAAAAGGGACTTCACTTCCGGCGAGGATGTGATGGTCGACGGATACGGGATCGGAGATGTAGGCAGCGTAGTGCTGAAAGACCGAAAGACTCTTTCACAGTCGGGTCTCATTACCATATCGGTAGCTCTCGATCAGGCGACGGGTTCTCTTATGGCAGAGCCTAAGCTGAACACGAGAGGATTCGTCTTCGTTGAAGAGCATATGGATCTGATCAACGAGCTGATAAACGTGGTCTATAATACTATAGGCAGAAGCGCTTCGAAGGGCGCGCTCGATGAGGCTTCTCTCGCAAGAGCGATAAAGTCCGACATGAAGACCTATATCTACAAGACCACAAAGAGAAGCCCTATGATAATTCCGGTAATTCTATACGTTTAGGAGGATACAGCAATGAATGTTTATGATGAGGCTCACAGCCTGGCAAAGGCTATCAAAGAGTCCAATGAATTCAAGGAGTTCGACAAGATGAGAGTCGCTGTCGACAACGACAAGGAGACCGCTGACATGCTCAAGGAACTCCAGGATCTTCAGATGCAGCTCCAGGCTGCACAGCTTGCAGGCAAACAGCCTGAGGCTGATGTCGCATCCCGTTTCCAGAGCCTGAGCACCATGATCGCCACAAAGCCACTCGCTGCACAGTATCTGCAGGCGCAGGGAGCTTTCATGATCATGATGAATGATGTCTTCGGCATCATCGGCGATGCAATTGGGATCCAGTAAAACAGTTCATAATTAGTTAATTCACATAGATAAGGAGAAAAACCAATGGTATATGCAAGTGACTTCAGAAAAGGTATCACTTTTGAGATGAACGGCGAGCCGCATGTAGTGCTTGACTTCCAGCATGTAAAGCCGGGCAAGGGAGCTGCTTTCGTACGTACAAAGTACAGAAACATCCTGACAGGAGCAACCCGCGAGGAAGCTTTCAACCCTAACGACAAGTTCCCTAAGGCTCACATCGAGACAAAGCAGATGCAGTATCTCTACAACGACGGAGAGCTGTACTATTTCATGGATACCGACACATATGACCAGGTTCCTCTCGCAGCAGATCTCGTACAGGAAGCTGTAAAGTACATCCGCGAGAACGACATGGCCACAGTAAAGTTCTACAAAGAAGCTGCATTCGACGTAGAAGCTCCTAACTTTGTAGACCTCGAAGTCATCGAAACAGAGCCGGGCGTTAAGGGCGACACAGCTACAAACGTAACAAAGGCCGCAACAGTAGAGACAGGCGCTGTCATCCAGGTCCCTATCTTCATCAACGAAGGTGAGAGGATCCAGATCGATACAAGATCCGGCGAATATCTCGGAAGATCCAAATAGGAGAACCATTGAAAGAAGATTCCGGCATAAAACGCTTCAGACGACCCTTAAGGATAATCACCGTACTGATAGTTCTCGCGGGGCTTATCCTTTTGGGTGTTCACATGCTGTCAAAGCCTTACGACAGAACGCGTACAACGTACGCGGATTTTGTCGTTGAAGAAAATGACGGACTGAGCGAGATAGCTGCAAATCTTGATGAGCAGAAGTTCATCAAAAGCGCTTCGCGTTTTGAAACTCTTGCAAAGCTGACATTTTCAGGTGATTTCAAGCCGGGAACGTACTATCTGTCACCTTCGATGGATTCCTTCAGCATACTCAAGACACTGCAGAGCGGACTTACGACTTCCAAGGGATTCACTGTACCTGCCGGCTACACGGTAGGCCAGCTTGCTGTCGCTCTTTCGAGAGACGGTCTTGCGGACAAGGACGCTTTCCTTGATGCCGCGGCATCTCCGGACCTTGCTCAGCTCGAGGTACTCGGAGAGAACGAGGAGGGGCTCAAAGGAGCCGATCTGATCGAAGGCTTCCTGCTTCCAGGTGAGTATACCCTGAGCGCCGATGCGGATGAGTCCATGATGATAATCATGATGCTCGACGCTTTCAACAACTTCTACGATGAAGACTGCAGGGCGAGAGCGGATGAGCTCGGAGTGACAACGAGGCAGGTCCTCGTAATGGCTTCGATGATCGAGAAGGAGACCTCATACGACAGCGAGAGAGCCGCTATATCCGGTGTCATCCACAACAGGATAAACATGGGCCTTACCCCGGTGGAAGAACTTCCGGAAAAACCTCTCTGTTCACCGAGCAAGAAATCGATAATGGCAGCTCTTTATCCGGATGAGAGCGAGTATGCATACTATGTTCTCAGCAGCAGCCTCGACGGAAAACACAGATTCACGGCTGATGAAGCTGAATACAACAGCTGGCTCGAGGAATACAACCAGGCTGTCGAAGCTCAAGAACAGGCGGCAAAAGAAGCAGAAGAATCCGAAGCCGCAGAGAACGGAACAGACGCTTCACCGGAGCAGGACGAAAGCGAAGGCGAACAATGAGTGTAAGAGATATGCCTCTCAAGGCGTTCGTCGACAGCCGTCACAAAGCTCTGGATGATGATATGGCTCAGCTCAGAAAGGTGAACGAAGAGGAGAGCGTTCCCCTGATACTCGCCGAGACAGAAGAGATACTGAGCCTCCTGACAGACCTTTCAAGACCGTCGCGCATACTCGAACTCGGAACTGCCCACGGATACTCGGCGCTGTTTTTCGCGAAGAAGCTTCCTCAGGCCCGTATAACCACTATAGAGAGAAATCCGGTCATGATCGAAGCGGCCTTCGCAGAATTCTCAAAGAGGGAAGAAGGGAAGCGCATCGACTTCAGGACAGGAGACGCGGGCGAGATACTGAACGGTCTCATAAACGAGCTGGCTGATGCGGATGAAGATGAAAAGTATGACTTCGTCTTCATTGACGCAGCAAAGAGCCATTACAGGGAGTTTTTTGAAGCCGCAGAGAAGATCTGCACAAAAGATGCACTGATCGTGTGTGACAACATACTCCTCAAAGGGTGGATCATAGAAGCGGACGGAAGCGCTGCCAGAAGACACCGCACAAGCATCAAGTACATGAAACAGTTCCTCGACTATCTGGGTCAGAGGGACGATATAGATGTTTCGATACTGACAGGCGGCGACGGACTTGCAGTAATAAGATTCAGGAATGACTAAAGACAATAAACCAAAGATAGAACTGCTCGCACCTGCGGGCGATATGGAAAAACTTAAAACAGCCGTCAGATTCGGAGCCGATGCCGTATATTTCGGAGGCGAGCTTTTCAGCCTCAGAGCCGGCGCCGGCAACTTCAGCGTCGAAGAGATCGCCGAAGCCATGGACTGGCTGCACAGCAACGGAGCCAAAGGGTATATGACGATCAATATATACCCTCACAACGGCGATATTCAGCCTCTGAGAGATTATATCGGAAAAATCAGGGATATTCCCGTTGATGCTTTCCTCGTCTCTGACGCGGGAGTTATGACGCTCATAAAAGAGCAGATCCCGGACGCGGAGATCCATCTCTCTACACAGGCCAATACAACAAACTACCTGACGGCAAAATTCTGGGTCGCGCAGGGAGTAAAAAGGATAGTCTGCGCACGCGAGATGAGTCTTGAAGAACTCAGGATCATGCGCAGCGAGCTGCCTGAAGATATAGAGATCGAGGCCTTCGTTCACGGAGCGATGTGCATCTCTTATTCCGGAAGATGCCTTCTCAGCAACTTCATGGCAGGCAGAGACGCAAACAAGGGAGCGTGCACTCATCCGTGCAGATGGAAGTACGCGCTTGTAGAAGAGCAGCGTCCCGGCGAATACTATCCGATAGAAGAGGACTCGAGAGGAAGCTACATTCTGAACTCACGCGATCTCTGCATGATCGACCGCATACCAGATCTCGTTGATGCGGGCGTATACTCGTTCAAGATCGAAGGCCGCATGAAGTCCATGTATTACGTGGCTACGGTCGTATCGGCTTACAGAGCTGCGATCGATGAATACATCAGAGATCCCGATTCTTACATTTTTGATCCGAAGCATTTTGAAGA
>JAFUGO010000134.1 GCA_017469325.1 Mogibacterium sp.
ATATAATATCAAGCTTCTTCGCCAGTAATTACGTAGGTGTTGAGGCAATGAGCGCGGTGGGACTGTTTGCACCGTTCATCATGTTTATCTCGGCAGTGAGCAACATGCTTTTAGGCGGCTCGTCTGTTCTCTGCGGAAGAGCTGCGGGCATGAACGACCAGAAAAAGCTGATGAATGTATTTTCTGTCAATATTCTGGTGTCTGCGGTCATCTCCATTGCGATCACAGTGATACTGGTGATACTCGGCGCTACTGATATGACCGGTTTCATCACGCACGACAGGGCGGTCAGGACACTGTTCAACCAGTATGTCATAGGGCAGGCCATCGGTGTGTTTCCTTATTTTGTAGGGGACCAGATGCCTACATACCTTATAATGGAGAATAGAAACCGGCAGACTACGATCGCCAGCTTAAGCTGCATCTTTTTCAATATATTATTCAATATCCTGCTTGTGAATGTTCTGCACATGGGTGCTTTCGGGCTGGCTATGGCAGTATCGCTTTCGAACTGGGCGTTCCTGCTGGTAGAGGCCTGGCCTTTTATAGCAAAAAAGACACATTTCAGGATGACGCTCGGCAATATAGACTGGAGTGACAGCCTGGGAATAATCAAGGTGGGTTATCCGGGTGCGGCAACATACATATTCCAGACCGCGCGCGGCTTCATAGTAAACTGGCTCATCACACTGTACGTGGGCAGCGTGGGCATTTCCGCTTTTACGGCCGCCAACACTTTCCTGTCTCTGTTCTGGGCAGTCCCGACAGGGATGTTCGCGGTATCACGTCTTCTCATCAGCGTCAGCGTGGGAGCTGAGGACAGACAGACGCTTACCGATGTGATGCGTGTTATGTTCAAACGCTTTGTGCCGCTGCAGTGCCTGATCTCTCTGGGGATCATTCTGTGCGCGGTGCCGATCACACATATTTATTACCATGACCCTTCAGCGGACGTTTTCGCGCTTACCGTTTCCGGATTCAGGATACTCCCGCTGTGCATGCCTTTCTCGGTCGTCTTCCTGCATTTCATTTCATACGGACAGGCTGCCGGCAGATCGGGCTTTGTAAACGCGGCCTCATTCCTCGACGGAGTATTAGATGTCGCTGTTTTCTCAGCTATCCTGGTCCCGGTCATCGGACTGAACGGAGTGTATATCGCCAATGTGATCAACGGTGTGATAACTACGGTATTCATCATAGCTTATGCGTGTATCAAATGCGGGACTTTCCCGCGCACCATGGATCAGCTTCTGGCTTTGCCTGATGACTTCGGCACACCTGAAAACGAGCGCATGGATCTGACAGTGAACAGTCTCGAAGCGGTCGTCGGAATATCCGAAGAGATACAGAAATTCTGTCTCGGCAGAGGAGTGGATAAGAGAAAGTCTTATCTGGCGGGCCTCTCAATGGAAGAGATGGCGGGCAATGTCATCGAGCACGGCTTTTCGAAGGACAACAAAAAACACTCCGTCGATATCCGTGTGGCCCATAAGAACGGCGATGTCATACTCCTTATCAGGGATGACTGCGTGCCGTTCGATCCGGCAAAGAGACAACAGATGGCAGAAAACGACGATCCGGTGGCAAACATCGGTATACGTACCGTGTTCGCGACAGCGAGCGATGTGCAGTATCAGAACATACTGGGCATGAACATGCTTACCATAAGGATCTGACGGGAAGAGATACCCGCCTGATAATTGAACAAAAAAAGGCACCGCGGTCTTACGCCAACTTTTTTGGAGTAAGACCGCGGTGCCTTTTATGTTATTAGGAAAAATGAAGTGAAGAAAAAACTAGTTTATTACAATGCGAACGTCGAGTTCTGCAGGGGAGGCAGGCGCCGGTATCAGGTTGCCCGAAGGCTTTCCGTTTACCGTTACTGTTGCCGTGCCTTTGCTGCCTCCGGCATTGTTTTCTACGCTTATGTTGTATGTTGAACCGCGATACTTCCTTACGCAGCTGAATGATCCGATCTCAGCCGGGAGGCAAGGGTCTACGAGCAGTCCGTCCAGTTCAGGTCTGATGCCCAGGATGTACTGGCTGATGCTTACGAATGACCATGCCGCTGTGCCTGTGAGCCAGCTGTTTTTGCCTTCGCCGTGTGTAGCGGCGTCCTTGCCGGCTACCATCTGGCAGTATGCGTAAGGCTCTGTGCGGTGGATGTCGCTTATATCCTCGAGGAATACCGGGTTTGTTCTGCGGTACAGGTCGAAAGCGCGCTCTCCGTGACCCAGCATCGTCTCCGAGACCACGATCCACGGATTGCAGTGGCAGAATATACCGGCGTTCTCCTTATAGCCCGGCGGATACGATGAGATCTCTCCGAGCTCGAGGTGATAGCTTGTATATGCCGGCTGCAGCACCACGATGCCGTACTCGGTATCAAGATGCTCTTCTACGCTCTTAAGAGACTTTTCTGCCTCTCCGGTATCTTTTCCGATCCCGGCCATGACGCACATACCCTGAGGTTCGATGAAGATCTTGCCTTCTTCGCATTCCTTACTTCCGACAGGATTACCGAACGCGTCATACGCTCTGCGGAACCACTCTCCGTCCCAGCCGGCGTCAAGAACGGTGTCATACATATCGTTCACGTTCTTTGTGACTTCAGCGGCTTCTTCGCCGAGTCCGCAGTGCG
>JAFUGO010000135.1 GCA_017469325.1 Mogibacterium sp.
TATGAGGATGATGACCTCATCCTCATAAACAAGCAGCCCGGGATCATAGTGCATCCGACAAAAGGACATCCGGAGCATACGATCGCGAACGGCGTAATGAAGTACATGGCTGACAGCGGACAGTCGTTCAAAGTCCGCTTCGCGAACAGGATCGATATGGATACCACGGGTATCGTGATCGTCGCAAAAAACGCGAACGCCCAGAATACGCTGTCGTCGCAGATGAGACGGAGCACCGTAGTTAAGAAGTACTATGCTCTCGTGGAAGGCGATATGGCTGAAGATCATTTTACGATCGATCTTCCCGTCGGAAGGCCGGACGAGGTATCCATAAGACGTGCCGTGATGTATGAGGGCGGCAAGGATGCCGTGAGCGAGGTCAACGTGATCAGACGCTTCGATTCAGAGAAGTACGGTCCTCACACGCTGGCAGAAGTCATACTCCATACGGGGCGGACGCATCAGATACGCGTCCACCTGACACACATCGGTAACCCGATAGCCGGTGACGAGCTCTACGGAGCATCGACTGATCTCATAGACAGGCAGGCTCTCCATGCTTACTACATTGAATTCGATCATCCGCATACGGGTGAGAGGGTTAGCTTCAAAACAGAGCTGCCGGACGACATCAAAACAGCAATAAAAGCATTAGAAAACAGCGCCGTATAAGCGCTGTTTTTCTTCAAATATCTTTGTCTGCACATATCAGAGAAGCTTGCTTGAGAGTTTGCTCCAGTGGTCATATGCTTTTGTACGAATAAGATGGATCTCTTTATCCGACTTTGTGAGCTCTATGCGCTGAACTCCGCCGAACTCATGAGTGCGTCCGTCGAACGAGAGCATCACGTTGCCGCATTCGCATCTGCCTGTCCCCGCAACGGTTATCGTGTCGTTGGAAGGGAGTATGAGACTCGAATTGAAGCATCTGTAAGCGTTGGTGCTCATAGGGGCGATAGGAGTTATCTGAAGTATATCGAGATCAGGCGAAATCAGCGAACCGCCGAGCGAGTAGTTGTATGCTGTCGATCCCACAGGAGTCGAAATGATGAGACCGTCTCCGGAGAAGTCCTGGATCTTTGTCTGATCGATCGACACAGCGTAATGCGAGGCATGAGAGAACGGACCGCGTATAACGATCTCGTTGACGCCCGTACGCATGAATTCTCCGCGTCTGGTAATTATTTTTGCCTGGACAGGACTGATATTCTGAAGCTCGTATTCTCCCTTGCTGATATATTCGAGAGTCTCTCTCATATTTGAAGGCAGGGCCTCCTGAAAGAAGCCGAGATGACCGGTGTTGATACCGATGATAGGGGACTTCGGGAAACCGCACTTGTGGACAAAGCTGAGGAAGGTACCGTCGCCGCCGATGCATGCCAGAAGGTCAACATCCTCGGAATATTCCTTTACGGGATCGTAACCGAATTCGCGGGCCATGGGGATAAATTTGTCGTAAGCGGCCCTCGAACTGTCCTTAAGATTGCAGAATACGTATATCTTCATTTTATTAACTCCGTGTGCTATAATATTTTGTCGGAATTTTTGACAAAATCATTATAGCATAATATCAGGATCAATTAAATCTATCGCAAATGGATAAAGTCAGACTGTACAAGGTGCTCGACATAGATTCGCCGGATGAGTTCCAGTATTACGAGAACCTCGCCGCGCTTCTCGAAGAAGACGAGTACATAGAAGATAATCTAATAAAGGACCTGCTCAGAAGCGTCGATAAAGAAAGGCTTGCCGAGCATTTCGATTCCTACTTTGAGGATTTCCTGAGGCACCTGCCCGACAGTGAGACTGATCTTTATGTGATGATCGAATCTATAGGAAGAGCGTTCAACGGTCTTATCTTCCGCGATATGAGCGATGCAGAGATAGATGCTCTCACATCCGAGGTGTCGAAGTTCCGCAAATGGTATGTCCACGACAGCAACGCTTTTGACAGGATAAACGGCTCGGAAACGAGCGTAAGGGACGCCAGATACGATATAGCGGCGGCAAAGCTGCTGGGTGACCGCGCTGATTTCGATTTCAGAAAGGCTCTCGATTATGACCTCGAAGGATTCAGCGTCAGGATCGCCGATATGATAGGGAATACGGACGGAGACAATACGGCAGACAACGATTGATGCTAACACGAGAACTGATCGAGAAAAGGGAATATGAGATACTCTCTCCGAAGGCCTGCAAGGCTGCGGAGTCAAGGGGCAGACAGTTCGAAGAAGAAAAGTGCGAATACCGCACGGATTTTCAAAGGGACAGGGACAGGATAGTTCATTCCAAAGCATTCAGAAGGCTGATCCACAAGACACAGGTATTCCTTGCTCCTGAAGGCGATCATTACAGGACAAGACTTACTCATACACTCGAAGTATCCCAGATATCCAGGACGGTAGCCAGGATGCTGGCCTACAACGAAGACCTCACCGAAGCGATTGCTCTGGGGCACGACCTCGGTCATACTCCATTCGGTCACGTTGGAGAAAAGGTCCTCAACAAGATCCATCCGGGCGGCTTCGTTCACAACGAGCAGAGCCTCCGCACTGTCGATGTAATAGAAGACACCTCAAGAAGAAGAGGACTCAACCTCACTTACGAGGTAAGGGACGGGATTCTCAATCACAGAGGAAACGTGACTCCCGTTACGCTTGAGGGTCAGATTGTAAAGATCTGCGACCGCATAGCATATGTAAATCACGATATAGATGACGCCATCAGAAGCGGTGTCATCACTTGTGAGCAGCTTCCCGAGAAGGAGATCGCCATACTCGGAAGCACTCATTCCGACCGCATAAACAACCTCATAGTCGATCTTTGCAAAAACAGCGAAGGCAAAGACACCATAGCTCTGTCACCGGAGTACGCAGAATCTCTGGACAGGCTGAGGACTTTTATGTTCAGGAATGTGTATAACTCGCAGGAGGTGCGCGGACTTTCGGATCTCGACAAAGTCCGGCGCATAATAAGTTCGCTTTACGGGTATTATCTGGAACATTCGGATGAGATACCGGGAATATACAAGCAGATAGAGCAGGAAGAAGGCACTGAAGTCGCCGTTAAAGATCTTATATCCGGCATGACTGACAGGTACGCCCTCAATCTGTATGACAAACTCTTTGTACCTACGGGCTGGAGGCAGCTGTGATCCATGGCATACGACAATTTTACCGATGATCTCAAAGCTCAGCTGAATATAGTCGACGTGATCGGACGCGAGGTGAACCTCAAAAAGTCCGGTTCAAACTACATGGGTCTCTGCCCGTTCCACAACGAGAAGACGCCGTCGTTCAGCGTCAATGAGAGCAAACAGTTCTATCATTGCTTCGGCTGCGGCAAGTCCGGCGACGTGATCGGCTTCGTGCAGGAGTATTACAAGCTTCCGTTCGTAGAAGCCGTAGAGAAGCTCGCGACAGAGAACGGCATAAAGCTTCCCGAGAGGAGAAGCAGCGGTCCTAAGATAGATTACGACAAGTATCACGGGATCAACGCCAAAGCCGCCAGGTTCTTCTACAACTCGCTCGGCATCAGAGGCAACAAAGGCCTTGCTTATCTCAGAAAGCGCGGACTGTCCAACGATACGATCACGGCTTTCGGGTTGGGATACGCGCCGGCTTCGGGCCACGCGCTCGTTGATCACCTTAGAGCCGAGGGCGTGTCGGATGACGACATGCTGAAGCTCGGCCTCGCTAACAAGGGCAGCAACGGTCTGTACGATAAGTTCCGTGACAGGGTGATGTTCCCGATAATCAGCGTCCAGGACAAAGTCATAGGATTCGGCGGAAGGGCCATCGGTGACTATAAGCCGAAGTACCTGAATTCGCCTGAGAGCGAGATATTCCTGAAAAAGAACAATCTCTTCGGACTCAACCTCACAAAGAAAGAGATCGACAGAGAGCAGAGGGCGATCATAGTCGAAGGCTACATGGACATGATCTCCCTGTATCAGAACGGTGTTAAGAACGCAGCGGCGTCGCTCGGTACCGCGCTTACGGTCAACCAGGGCAGACTGCTTTGCAGATACTCAAAGAACATCGTGCTGTCATACGACTCCGACCAGGCCGGTATCAAAGCCGCCCTGAGAGGTATCGATGTGATAATCGAAGCCGGAGGCAAACCTAAGGTGATGACGGTCACCGACGGCAAGGATCCGGATGACTTCATAAAAGCTCACGGAAAAGAAGAATTCCTTAAGCTCGCCGACAACGCGATGCCTGCAACTGACTACAAACTGAAGCTGGCAAGGCGCGGGCTCGACCTCAATAACGACAGAGAGGTGCTCGAATACATCGACAGGGCAGTCCCGATACTGAAAGACCTGGGCCCGGTGGAGCAGGATCTGTATATACGGAGGCTGTCGGAGGAATTCGGCATCTCCGAGAGCGCCATCAGTATGGCTGTTCAGTCAGGTGGCGATAATACCAGAAACGTTAACACGCCTTCCGCTAACGCAGGAAGGAACAGGATCATCAGAGAATCCGACAGAAGATCGCAGAACAGCGGTTATTATGACAGATTCGAGAACGCTTTCGTCATCCTGGCGATGCGTGATCCAAGATACATAAAGCGCTTTGACGAAGACGGCATCACTTTCGGAAGCGCGCTTGCGAATAAGATATTGCTCGTTGAGAGATCACTCTGCGTAGATCCGCAGACGCTGAACCGCGGGATCAGTAAAGAAAAGATATTCGAAGCGCTCGATCCGGAAGAAGAAGCCGCATTCGCCAGACAGCTTGAATCAATACATGCAGGACCCGATGATGAGGCTTTCTACAGAGAAACGAAGGCCGGGTACCTGTCCGGAAAGTACCGGGACGAAAAAGCCGAAGTTACAAACAGCATAGCGGTGGCCGAGAAAATGGGCGATACCGGTGAAATTGAAAGACTTGTAAAGCGGCTTATGGAGCTCGATTCACTCATCAATGCAACAATGGAGGAAAGCAATGCCTGAAAACATCAAGAACAAACTGAACGAATTTGACAACATCTACAACGATGATGATGCCGCTGAGGCAGGCGGCGAGCTCTCAAAGACTGAAGAAGCGGCCAATACCATAATCGAAGCCGCAAAGCATACGGGCAACGAGATCACATACGGCGAGATCAACGCTCTGATCTCCGATTCAAACTTCGACAAGGATTCTCTCGAAGACATTTATGATATGGTCGAGAGCCACAATATCAGCATAATCGAGACAAGAGAACCTACCTCGAACGAGCTCGAAGATGACGACGTGGATGATGACGAGATCCTCGAAATGGAGCTCGACGACGAAGACCTTCTCAATGATGAAGAAGACGAGAAGAAGAGCGGCGTAGTCATAAAGTCCTCGGGCGAGATCGAAGTCACCGATGCAGCCAAGAATATCCCTACGGACGACCCTGTAAGGATGTACTTCAAGGAGATCGGTAAAGTTCCTCTGCTCACAGCGGAAGAAGAGCGCGAGCTGGCTATCAGGATCGAGCAGGGCGACGAAGAAGCGAAGAAGAAGCTCTGCGAATCCAACCTCAGACTCGTTGTAAGTATCGCGCGCAGATATCTGAACAGAGGTCTTTCATTCCTCGACCTCATCCAGGAAGGCAACCTCGGTCTTATAAAGGCCGTTGAGAAGTTCGACTACACCAAGGGCTACAAGTTCTCGACTTATGCCACATGGTGGATCAGACAGGCTATCACGAGGTCCATCGCAGACCAGGCGCGTACCATCCGTATCCCGGTACACATGGTAGAGACCATCAACAAGCTGATCAGGATCTCTAGACAGCTGCTTCAGGAATACGGACGTGAGCCTACCAGCGAAGAGATCGCAAAGGAGATGGGCATCAGCGTAGAGAAGGTAAGAGAGATCAAGAAGATCAGCCAGGATCCTGTATCCCTCGAGACACCTATCGGAGAAGAAGAAGACAGCCATCTCGGCGACTTCATTCCTGATGAGGACATCCCTTCACCGGTGGACGCAGCGGCATATTCGATGCTTCAGAAGCAGCTCCGCGAGGTGCTTGACACACTGAGCGAGAGAGAGAAGAAAGTCCTCATCCTCAGATTCGGTCTTGATGACGGACGTCCGCGCACACTCGAAGAGGTAGGACGCGAGTTCAACGTAACAAGAGAGCGTATCCGTCAGATCGAGGCAAAGGCTCTCCGCAAGCTCAGACATCCGAGCCGCTCAAAGAAGCTGCGCGATTATCTGGAGTAATATGAGGATCAGCAAAAGATTATATAAACTCGCAGAGTGCATAAGAAACGGCGACAGTGTCGCAGATATAGGGACGGATCACGGATACGTCCCTATGCTTTTGATGAAAGACGGCAGAT
This sequence comes from Mogibacterium sp., assembly GCA_017469325.1. The sequence continues at coordinate 6,323 of JAFUGO010000135.1, forward strand.
CGCCGCATGTCATCATGTCGGATATAAGCGCCGGTTCTCTTGCAAAAGCCGTTGAGACATTCAGGCTGACCGGCCTTATGGATAAGGTGTCCGAAAGCGACTTCAGGGTCGGCGACGGACTTCAGACTCTTGAGCCCGGAGAGACCGATGAAGTGATCATTGCGGGACTCGGAGGCCACACGATAGCCGGCATACTCGATGCGGATATCGAAAAGAGCATGAGCTTCAGCAGGCTGGTACTTCAGCCGAGAAAGCACTCCGGCACGCTGCGCCACTATCTTTATACCCACGGATGGGATACCGAAGCGGAGTATCTGGCAGAAGAAGGCAAGTTCGCATGCGAGATAATCACAGCTGTACCCGCCCAGACAGAGCAGCGCGAGGCCCCGTATCCGGAAGATGATATACGGTGGAAGTATCCGGAAAACCTTGTGGACACGGATCCCGGACTTGCTCTTATGAGAATAAGCTGGAAGCTCGGAAGCATAGAGGAGCAGACGGAAAATCTCAGAAACAGCGGGGAGGATCACAGCGGCCTGATCGGCAGGCTCAGCAGCGATCACGCATATTTGAGCGAACTCGAAGAGCGTGCAAAAAAATCATTGAAATAACAAATATCAGTAATATAATTACACAGGTAATTTTGGGCAGACCTGACGATCGCGTGCTTTATGCATGAGGAAAGTCCGGGCTCCGCAGGGCAAGGATGACGGATAACGTCCGCCGCAGGCAACTGTAGGGAAAGTGCAACAGAAACATACCGCCGAAACGGGTAAAGCCGTGGGAAGGTTGAAATGGTGAGGTAAGAGCTCACCGGGGCTGTGGAGACACAGCTGCCGTGTAAACCCCATCCGGAGCAAGACTGAGAAAGGGCATTTCGTGGTGCGGCCCGTACCCGCCCGAAGGTGAGTCGCTGGAGGCCGCAGGCAACTACGGTCCAAGATGGATGATCGTCTAATACAGAACCCGGCTTATGGTCTGCCCAAACTAATTCTGTAAATAAAAGCGACATATAAAAGGGATATGGATCTAAGACTCGGAATCGATGTTGGTTCAACGTGTGTAAAACTGGTCCTTCTCGATGAGAACAACGATATCGTCTATTCAAGATACGAACGGCATATGTCGAACGTATTTGAAAAAGCGGGCGAGATGATCAGAGATCTCAGAGAGCAGAAGGGCGATATTCCCGTCAGGGCTGTTATAACCGGCTCCGGCGGTCTTTCGCTTGCGGGACTTTTGGGCATCAGATTCGAACAGGAA
>JAFUGO010000136.1 GCA_017469325.1 Mogibacterium sp.
CTGTATAAGGTCTGCGGCCTCATCAAGCGTAGTGTGCGAAAGATTCAGCCGCACTCCGTCCATGCCTTCGCGGAACATCTCCCTCAGGACAGCGGCCTCACTGCAGGCCGGTCCTATGGTTCCGTATATCTTTACTTTCTTTCTGTTATTGCTTTCCATTTCCGTTTCAGGGTTCTCTCCCTTCAACAAATGATTGTATCTCAAAAGCGCCGTTTTACAAATACCCGATATAACAAAAGGTCCCGGGAATCTGTGACTCCCGGGATATGTCTGATTCATTTGCGGTTTTGATTCCCTGAATTACTTAACGAATTCGAGCGCCGTCTTTACAACGTTGTCTGCGCAGAGTCCGAAGTCCTTCAGAAGCTGAACGGCAGGTCCGGAGTGACCGAACTCGTCGTTTACGCCAATGCGCTTTACAGGAACCGGGCACTTTTCGCTGAGCAGGGACGATACTACCTCTCCCAGTCCTCCGATGACGGAGTGCTCTTCGCAGGTGATTATCTTTCCGCATTCCTTTGCAGCCTTGAGGACCAGCTCCTCGTCAAGAGGCTTGATGGTCGCCATGTTGATGACTCTGGCGCTGATGCCTTTTTCTTTCAGCATCTTTCCTGCCTCAAGTGCCTCGTATGCCATCAGTCCTGTAGCGATGATCGCAACGTCGCCGCCGTCCATCAGGACTTCGCCCTTGCCGATCTTAAATTCATAATTGTCCTCATCATGGAAGACAGGTGTCGCGAGTCTGCCGAATCTGAGGTAAACAGGTCCTTCAAACTCATACGCGGCCTTTACTGCGGCACGGGCTTCAACGTCGTCCGCAGGGCAGATGACTGCCATTCCCGGAACAGCGCGCATGAGCGCGAAGTCCTCGCAGCACTGATGCGACGCACCGTCTTCGCCGACAGAGATACCGCCGTGGGTCGCGCCGATCTTTACGTTGAGATGCGGATAACCGACGGAGTTGCGGATCTGCTCAAACGCGCGGCCTGCTGCGAACATAGCGAATGTGGACGCGAACGGAACGAGTCCCATTGCTGCGATGCCGGCAGCTACTGCCACCATGTTGCCCTCTGCGATACCGCAGTCATAGAATCTGTCAGGGAAATCCTTCTTGAATACGGAAGTCTTGGTTGCTCCTGCAAGATCGGCGTCCAGAACGATCAGATCATCATGCTCTCTTCCGAGCTCTGCGAGCGCGTTACCATAGCTTTCACGTGTCGCTACCTTTTTGATATCTGCCATCTTATTCCACCTCCAGTCCTGCAAGCTGCTCTTTCAGCTCATCCATAGCCTGAACAAACTCTTCATCGTTCGGAGCTTTGCCGTGCCAGCCGGCCTTGTCCTCCATGTAGCTGACGCCTTTGCCCTTGAGGGTCTTCATGACGATCGCTGTCGGGACTTCCTTTGTCGCTTTCGCTGTCTCGAGAGCCTTCTCAATCTGCTCAAAGTCATGTCCGTCGATCTCGACTACATTGAGTCCGAATGCCTTGAACTTCTCAGGGATAGGATACGGATCCACAACATCGGCGATCCTGCCGTCGATCTGAAGATCGTTGTTGTCGACTATAACGCAGAGGTTGTCCAGCTTATAGTGATGCGCAAACATCATGGCTTCCCAGACCTGGCCTTCTTCGATCTCGCCGTCTCCGAGCAGAGTGTAAACTCTGAGGTCCTTGCCCTGCTGCTTAGCTGCAAGAGCCATGCCCGCAGCTGCCGAAACGCCCTGTCCGAGTGATCCGGTCGACATATCCACTCCCGGAGTCTCATTCATGTTAGGATGTCCCTGCAGACGGCTTCCGATGTGGCGGAGCGTCTTGAGCTCTTCTTCTGGGAAGAATCCCCTTACGGCAAGTGTTGCGTAAAGTCCCGGCGCAGTGTGGCCCTTGGACAGTACGAAGCGGTCTCTGTCAGCGCCCTTAGGGTCTTCCGGATCCACGTTCATCTCTTTGAAGAAGAGATAGGTGAACATATCTGCTGCCGAAAGGCTTCCGCCCGGATGGCCGGATTTCGCAGCGTGAACGGCCTCGATTATCCCCATGCGGACTCTGCAGGCCAGTATCTTGAGTTCCCTCATTCCTTTTTCTGTCATTGTATTCCTCCGGTTCTGTAAGAATAACTTCTGTCCGCTGTTTGGGCGGACTTACTTAACATATATATTATACATATCGGGGAGCCGTTGTGGCTACTAAATTCGATCCCTGTCGCGGGATTCTCCCCATACAAGATCATAAATGAGCGGATCCCTGATCAGATGCTTCCAGACTGTGTATGTCGCCTGAACGAAGCGGCTGTCGAGTTCGGTCTCTTCCTCTATCATCGGGCAGGCATAAGGAAGGTCGTAGTCATTGTATATGAGCTCGAGCGTCCCGTCCTCATTCAGGTGAGGAAGCAGAGGGAAGCTCCTGCACTGTATCGGTCTAAGATGCCGCGGGCAGTGAGGCGGCGTCTTGCACATCACAAAGTAGACCTTGCCGTTCCAGGAGTCCGGAAGCTCGTACTCATCCGTGCTGAGAGTATCCCAGCTGAGCCAGTCCGAGTGCCTGTCGTGGATCTTCTCTTCTCCGGGCAGCAGCATTATGCCCATCTCTCCCTCGGAGCTGCCCGGATTGCAACAGGCGGCTCCGCAGATGGTGCCGCAGTCAAAAGGTACCGGCGATACTCTGTCGAGCAGCCGGTATATTGCCTTGAATGTTCTCTTGCTGGTCTTTCCTTTTATCATTGGATCCTTGATGCTTCTGTCTTCGTTTTTTGTTGCCGCGCTTACGCTCCGGCGACCGTCACCTTCGCGAGTCTTGTCGCCAGCGGGATCTCCGCATTCGCGTAACGCCTTGTTCCGGCTGTCATACGCATACTGCCGAGGTTGTCCTGTATGCTTCCGCTGACAGAGCCCCCGGTGACGGCCCTGACAGTGCCGCTGCCGTCATGATAATACGCCAGCCTTATCTCTCCGAAGATGTCGCCTGTCATGCTGTCCACCTGGAAGTCCGAGAATTCCACTATCTCGAGGAACTCTCCGTCTCTTATGCTGCTTTCGGTCTCGCTTCCGCCGCTGACGCTCCAGTTTGTGATCATGAATGAGTCATCGAGGCCCATGTACTGCGAAAACATCCTGTTCCCGGTGAAGCCTCTGACGACGCCCTCATCTATGAGCACCATATCGCGGACCGGCGCGCCTTCCGCGTCGCACGCAAAGTTGCTCGGTGAACCCGGCATCTCTTTTACGGCGCGCAGGGTGATCCTGTCTCCGCCTTCATATTCCGCTACCGGCCTGCCCTCTTCAAAGCTGCTCATGCCTCTCACGACAAATGCGGCATCGAGGTTGTCCCTGAAGTATCCGTATACTTCAAGCGCCGCATCGGTAGACAGCACGATGGCCGAAGTCCCGAGCGCAGGAGTCGGTTCAGCATCGATCCTGTCTCTTCCGTAACGCATAAGAGCTTCAGTATCGCCCCTGAGCAATTCCGGATCGCAGGTCCCCAGGCTGTACAGTCTGTAGAGCTCTATCTCCTTGCCGCTGTGCTTTGCATTCACGACTATATCGAGCGTCGAGGACGGATAGTCCTCTGTGATGTCGATGCCCTCGGATGTAATGAAACGGCGGGTATTTCTCTGCACGAATACCTCGCAGCTGTTTATGTATTCCGTCTCTGTCTCTTCTACGCTTTGAAGCGCCCTGATATATGCTTCCGCATCATCCCTGAGCGGGATGATGTCCGCCTCTGTCTTTTCGAACGGGCGACCCGGGTTCAGTTTGTACGCTTTGTTTTTTATGAGCGATGCCTGATACACAAGATCGGATACGGTCTGTCTGACCTCTTCATCGCCGGCGGTCGGCGGGATCTCCGCGGAAGCAAAGCCGAGTGTACTGCCGTTTTCGCTGTATTTGTAAACTTTCGCCGTGATGTGCTCTACGTCTTTGGCGCGGTTCTGATCGAGCCTGCTTCCGATGAAGTAGAATTCCCAGCCGCGCGTCTTTATATCCGTGAGTTCCCAGGCATCGGCGCCGGAACTTTTCAGTATGTTTATTATCTTTTCCATTAGCCGAGCCTCCCTCTGGTCTTTAGATAAGGGCCTCCGTCAGAGACCTTGACCCACTCCTTATGGCCCTTGCCGCAGCCGCCGCTTCCGAAGACCTCGCGGTCACCGCTCGCCATGCTGATGCTGCCGAGAAGATCAGGCACATAGCCCGTGAGCAGCACCGGCGACACGATGCGTCCCGTGAGCTTTCCGGCTTTTATCTCGCGGCCGATCTGTATGATGCACTGTATGCCCCAATGCTTAGGATCTTCCATTCCGCTCTCCATGCCCTGGAGCAGATATCCGTACTCCGTCGAGGCTATCATTTCTTCGAGAGTCGAGCTGCCTGAGTCGAATATGGTGTTGGTCATCCTTGTATATGCCTTGTGCTCAAAGTTCTGCCTTTTTCCGTTGCCGGTCGGACTGACTCCGAGTCTGAGCGCGCTGAGCGCGTCGCATATCCCCGTTCTGAGTATCCCGTTTTCTATCTCGGTCACATCGCCCGCAAGCGTTCCCTCATCATCGAAGGCAAAGCTGGTGACGTTCTCCGCACAAAGAGCGCCTTCATGCATGGTCACGAGGTCGGATCCCACGCGCTTTCCGATGTACTCTGCGCCGAGGGCTCTGCCCTTTACGAACATATCCATCTCGACTCCGTGTCCGAAGGCCTCATGCGCGATAAGTCCGGATACCTCAGGCGAGGTGATTATGTCGTATTCGCCCGGCTCGACGCGGTCCGCTCCGAGCATCTCTATCGCATTGCTCACGGCGTCAGGCATAAGATCTTTAAGCCCGTCAAAGAGCTCCGGTCCGCCGAGCCCCGATACGGCTCTGAATCCGAACCTGTTGCGGCCTTCTCTTGCCGCGATCGGGATCACGTTGCCCTCGCTGTACACATAGCTCTGCCTAAGAAAACGCTTTTCTGTCAGAAACAGCTTGCACACATGCGTGGACTGGGCGCTCACAGAGCAGTCGAGGAGTTCGTCCGACATGGCCATGGCTCCGTCGGATATCCCGGTGAGCATCTGCACAAGATCCGGCAGTGATGCTTCTTCGGGAAGGACTCCGGTCTCTTTCTCCGACAGCAGTTCAAGAGCCTCATCCGGCAGTTTGTCCGTTCTGTAGATCTCCGGGCCGCAGGCCTCAAGAAGAGACAGCTGCTGATCAAGCTCTTCCGTTATCCTGTCCGCGGCTCCTTCGGGGTCTTCCGGATCGAAGCGGTCCATGGCGTACTCGCTGTAAAGCCCGTCCTTCATTACACGCACCACCGTGCCTCTTTCGGTCATCATGGTGCTGTTGCTTACGGATTTCGAGTGCTGCGATACGCGCACTACAAGACCCTTTGAGTCCGTAGACAATATGCTTACATATTCATATCTGCCGCTGAGTATCTCCCTTAGCTTTCTGAGCCCCGGGACCAGCGAGTCGAGATATGGTGAAAATGGTGCTTTCATATTGTTTCTCCGTCTAAAAACCGGCCTCCCCCGATCAGTCATCAGGGCTGACTAAGAGGCCGGTCTGTTTTTCTACTTATTATCTCTGTACAGAGTATCGCAATACGCGCAGCGGTAGCTTCCGGATGCCCTATCCACCAGTCTGAATCTGTGAGGGATGCCTCTTTCTACCGATGTGATGCATCTCGGGTTGCGGCACTCAATAACGTTCACCAGTTCTGCAGGAGGCGCAGGCTTGAACTTTTTGACGAGCTCGCGATCCTTTACATAATTGACTGTGATGTTGGTATCTATGTATCCGATAAGATCGTAGTCCAGCGGAATGTCGGCGTCGATCTTGATGATGTCCTTCATTCCGTACTTCTCACTCGTAGCCCTCTGGATTATGGCCACCGTGCAGTCCTCTTTGTCGAGGTTGAGGAGGTGATAGACCTCGATGCCCTTTCCGGCCTTGATGTGATCGAGCACATAACCAGTGTTGATTCCGTCTATATTCATGTTTCCCTCCTTCTATTTGATCCCCAGCAGATACAGTATGAGCGCCATGCGGATGTACTTGCCCATGAGCGCCTGATAGAAATAGCACGCGCGCGGATCATCGTCGACGTCGACGTCTATCTCATTGACTCTCGGAAGCGGATGCAGGACTATCATGTCGTCCTTTGCCGGCTCGAGCATGGACTTGGTAAGTATGAAGCTGTCCTTCAGTTTTTCGTATTCCTCC
>JAFUGO010000137.1 GCA_017469325.1 Mogibacterium sp.
AGTTAAAGGAGTTAATTCTATGAGCAACACGATCGAACGATTCAAGAGGTATATTTCAATAGACACACAGTCTGACGGCGACAGTGAAACGTCTCCGAGCACCGAAAAGCAGTTTGCGCTTGTGAAACTTCTGGCCGCCGAGCTTAAGGAGATGGGGGCAGAGAATGTAAGACTTGACGGGGAACACTGCTATGTATACGGCGAGATCCCGGCAAACTGCGAAACTGATGCACCGGCTATAGGCTTTATATCTCATATGGATACCGCTCCGGGGACTCCGGGAGATGCGAGCAACGCGCGCATACACAAGGATTACGACGGAGGGGTGATACAGCTGAATGATTCGGTCGCGCTCGACCCCGCAAGCTGTCCTGAACTCAGGGACTATATCGGATGCGATCTCATCGTCACCGACGGCGTGTCGCTGCTCGGCGCTGACGACAAAGCCGGTGTCGCGGAGATAATGACAATGGCGGAAAGACTTCTTTCGGATCCGTCCTTAAAGCACGGACGCATAGGTATCGGCTTTACTCCTGATGAGGAGATCGGAAGAGGAGCCGACTATTTTGATGTCAAGGGCTTCGGCATGGACTATGCCTATACCGTGGACGGAGGCGCTATCGGCGAGATAGAGTATGAGAATTTCAACGCAGCCGAGGCGCGCTTATATGTAAAGGGCAACAGCATCCACCCGGGTTCGGCTAAGGGCGTGATGATCAATGCAGTAAGGATCGCAGCAGAATTCGACAGCCTGCTTCCGTCAGAGAAGAAACCTGAGTTTACGGAGGGATACGAAGGTTTCTATCACCTGACTCAGCTCAACGGCAGCGAGACGGAAGCGGAGTCCCGTTACATAATAAGAGACCACGACGCGGCACTGTTTGAAAAAAAGAAAAACTACATGAGAATGTGTGCCGACATGCTGAATATGAAATACAACGGCGCAGTGAAGCTGGAGATCCGCGAGCAGTACCGCAATATGCGCGAGCTAATAGAGCCGCATATGTTCCTTATAGACAACGCAAAGGCTGCTTTTGAAGCCTGCAATGTTCAGCCTAAGGTCATTGCCATCAGAGGCGGCACGGACGGAGCAAGACTCACATATGAGGGCCTGCCTTGTCCTAACCTTTCGACGGGCGGGATCAACTTCCATTCCAACAAGGAGTTCATTCCGGTCCAGTCACTCGAGAAGATGGCGGACGTGCTCGTAAAACTCGCCTGCATGACGGAGGAAAAATAAATGAACATACTTGTGTTAAACGGAAGCCCGAGGCCAAAGGGCAACACCGCGCAGATGATAGAGGCCTTTTGTGAGGGTGCTGAGTCAGCGGGCAACAAGGTGGATGTTGTGAACGTCTGCAGAAAGAAGATTGCCGGCTGTCTGGCATGCGAGTACTGTCACACTAAAGGCGACGGGCAGTGCATACAGAAAGACGATATGCGGGAGGTATATGATCTTCTGAAAGATGCTGAGATGCTGGTGCTGGCTTCCCCGATCTACTATCACGGAATCTCCGGCCAGCTCAAGTGCACTGTCGACAGATTCTATTCTGCGGCATATCCTGAGAAACCTGCGCATCTGAGCAAGGTAGCTATGTTCCTGAGCTCGGGTGATCCGGATATGTATGACGGCGCGATGTTCTCATTCAAGGGGGATTTTCTCGGATACCTCGAACTCGAAGACATGGGCGTGTTCACGCACAGCGGGTATGATCCGGGAATGAGTGTAGAGGAACTGAAAAGGCTGAGGGATTTCGGCGCATCGTGCAGATAGATAACCGGGACTGCGGCAGATGCAAGCAATAAAGGAATATAGACGGCTTCGTGAAAGCTGTTGAGGACGGTTCGTAATGAAGAAACCGGTTTTCTACGGCTCCAATTCATGGGCATACACAAGGCTTGGACATATCACGGACAAGTCGGCGGGAGAGATGAAAGATCTTCTGGGCAACGGAGATGTGACGATAAGCATTCAGGCTGAATATACGGAATAGAATAAAGGAGAGGCTTAATGGAACTGAAGAAGATAGCATGCGAACTGTCAGTATGCAAAGTAGAAGATTACTCGAAAACGGATATCAGCAAACCGTTTTGTTTTACCGGAGCAACTGATGAGGAATTATCACTGGTATGCCCGGTGGAGATGGTCCCGGACAATACGACTGAACGCGATGACGGATGGAGAGCATTCCGCATCGAGGGAGTGCTGGACTTCTCTCTCATCGGCATACTGTCAAAGCTCTCCGGGATACTGGCAGAGAATAAGATAGGCATCTTTGCAATATCCACATTTAATACGGACTACATTCTGGTAAAATCCGAAAACTTCGGACGCGCAATGGATGCGCTTGCAGATGCCGGATACACAGTGAAATAGTCCTTCGGTACATTGCATGTGGAATTAAGTCTTACACAACTCGAATTTAAAAATAAATTCAACGATGTGGAATTTAGTCTTACACAACTCGAATTTAAAAACATATTCAACGCCCGCAAGGGCGTTTTTTAGTACTCGCAAAAATGGATCCCATATGTGGGAGTTTTTTGGTACTCGCTGCCTGGTAGACTATAGGCATCAGAAAGCAGGAAGCAGCAGATGAAAAGGAGGTATAAGATATGGATAAAGGCAATATCGATTACATTCTGGATATATTCAAAACTATATCAGGCGAGCTGCCTGAGCAGATGCTGTTCAGGGATAACGGGGACAGCATGGAACTGAGAAACCCCGGCAGCACAGAAAGCTACCCTGCACCGGATCTTCAGGACAGCGGATGGAGCATGATCAGCATCAGGGCGGCAGAAGCCGCATAACAGAAAGGGAGGAATGAAAGATGGGAACTAAATCGATCAAAAAGCATATAGCCACTATACTGGTATTTTTCACCGCAATCATTTTCCTTTCGGGCTACGGATTCTAGGCAGACGACACCGCATAAAATGCTATAATAACAGCGAGAAAAGCATAATACTATCCAAGGCAGAGAAAGCAAGGAGACCAGCTATGAATAGTCAAGCATAATTTAGGCAGAAATTAC
>JAFUGO010000138.1 GCA_017469325.1 Mogibacterium sp.
AAAAGGACAACGAACTGACCCTTGAGGAGTCCGAAGCAGGTATTTACCAGGCCGGCAGCTATTACGATTACATCAAGTCGACTATAGAAGGATCGCTCAGTAATTTCCTTGCGGATACCGAGTTCCCTTACGATGCATCTGCTGACAATGCCAAGGGCGGCATGCCGGGCGGCGGAGAGCATTTCGACGGCGGCGGGATTCCGGAAGAGGGACCTGATGGAAAGCCTCTTAGGGACGGCCTTCCGTCGGACAAAGGAGACGAAGCTGTAAAGACCGGCGGTCCGGATGCCGGCGATATGAATGATGCCGGGCAGAAGGACAACATCGCCAGAAGCGAAGCGTCATCGGGGCTCAGCCTGAAGGGCACTTACGAGACTCAGGCAGATTACATAAAAGCACTCAACGCGAACGGCGAGTGGGTCAAGTATGATGAAGAGAAGAATACTGTAAAGATCACGAGTGTCGAGGACTTTGTGAAATCATTCAAGCCGGCAAGCAAGGGGCTTGGAGCCTTTGACCAGATAGACAAGGGGCAGGGAGAGAATGAGCTCTTCGGATACGGTGACGGAGAAGGCGCGCATTTTGATGCGACCATGGCTCCGATACTGAATGAGCTCGGCAACAAGGCTACCGTTGACTACGATACCGATCTGGATAAAGAGGACAGCGTTGGCAACACAGTGGATGTGAGACTGGATATGTACACTCCGCTCTATTACCTTCTCGAGTCGCAGGGCGGTTTCGGAAAGAGTACGGTCGCGCCGAACTGGAGGATACGCACAGGCATCAACCAGAGCGACTGCGCACTCACGACTGAGGCGAATCTGGTGCTCGCGCTTAAGAAGTATCCGGATATAAAGGATGTTGACTTCGAGACAGTCTGGGGGCAAGGCCACACGATGGCAGAGCGTACCGGCGACAGCGACACCAACTTTATTGAGTGGGTCAACGAGTGCCTGGAATAGAAATGGAAATCAACAGGCACAAACAACCGTAACAGAAACAATACAGGAATAAATAGAAAGCAAAAGAAAAAGTCACGTGTATATGGCCGGTAAAGCCAAAACACGTGACTTGTTTTTATCTGTTGGCGAGGATCTCGTCGAGGATGGCGTCCGCGGTTTCGAGCTTGGACATGAGCGGAAGCTGTTTCATGCCGCCTCTGGTCATGATCGTAACGATGTTTGTGTCGCCTGCAAAGCCGGAACCCTTTGTGCGGAGGCTGTTGGCGCAGATCATGTTGACGTTCTTCTTCACCAGCTTCTGAGCCGCGTTCTGCAGAAGGTTCTGTGTCTCCATCGCGAATCCGCAGAGGAACTGTCCTTCGCGGCGGTGTTCGCCGAGGTAGCCGAGGATGTCCTGCGTAGGCTCGAGCTCTACGCTGCGGCCGGCTGCCGCGTCGCTCTTCTTTATCTTTTCGGTCGCGATCTCCTTAGGCCTGTAGTCCGCAACGGCCGCGGCCTTGATGATTATATCCATCTCAGGGGCGCGGGATGTGACCGCGTCAAACATATCCTGAGCGCTCAGCACGTCGACAGTCTCAACAAAAGGCTCACGGTCGAGTGCGACTCTGCCGGATACAAGCGTGACATCAGCGCCGCGTCTTGCTGCCATGCGCGCAAGCGCGTATCCCATCTTGCCGCTCGAGTGATTGGTGATGTAGCGTACAGGATCGATCGCTTCCTGTGTAGGACCCGCAGTCACGAGGACTTTGAGACCGGCCATGTCTTTTTCTTTCTCGATCGCGTGCTCGACATATGAGATGAGTACATCGGGCTCAGGCATCTTGCCCTTGCCCTCGACGCCGCAGGCCAGCATCCCCTCTGCCGGTTCGATGATCTCATAGCCGCGGCTACGAAGGATCTCGAGGTTTTCCTGCGTGGCGGGATTCTCAAACATCGCCGTGTTCATTGCGGGCGAGATCATGACAGGGCAGGTGCAGGCGAGCATCGTTGTCGTGAGCATGTTGTCCGCTATGCCGTGCGCAAGTTTTGCTATGGTGTTGCCCGTGGCAGGTGCGATGAGCACGAGGTCTGCCGACTGCCCGAGGGTTATGTGTTCTGTCGGAGTCTCGTTGGCCGGATCGAAAACATCTGTGACCACCTTGTTTCCGCTCATGGTCTCGAAGGTGAGAGGTGTCACAAACTTGGTGGCGCCTTCCGTCATGATGACGTGGACGTCATAACCTTTCTTTTTCAGTCCGCTTGCGACATACACTGTTTTGTATGCGGAGATGCCGCCGCTGACTCCGAGTATCACTCTCTTTTTATCTGTGCCCATTTCAGCTCCTTGTCTCTATGTCCGCGTTCAGCCGCCTCTTTTTTATGCGGCAGGGCAGGCGTCCGGAAAAGCCGTCTGCCGTATTACTGTTTTGCACAAAAAGTATACTTCACGGCGACACGGATTAGCAAGTTATGATACAATCATACAGGTAGGAAAAATACAACCCAATTGCTGATAATGGAGAATATTATGTTTGACAAACTTATCGAAAAAGTAAAAGCAGAACCTAAAACTATCGTGTTCACAGAGGGACCTGACGCACGTATCCAGGAAGCAGCTGCAAGACTGCTCGCAGAGGGACTCATGAACGTAGTGCTCGTAGGCAATGAAGACGAAGTTAGAGCGGCAGCGGCTGAGAAGGGCTTTGACATCAGCAAGGCTGAGATCATCGATCCTGAGAAGTACGAGGGCATGGATGAAATGGTCGCAAAGATGGTCGAGCTCAGAAAGGGCAAAATGACTGAAGAAGAATGCGCCGCAGCTCTTAAGAAGGGCAACTACTTCGGAACAATGCTGGTAAAGATGGGCAAGGCTGACTGCCTCCTCGGCGGAGCTACATACTCGACAGCTGACACCATCCGTCCTGCACTGCAGCTCGTAAAGACAAAACCGGGCGCTCACCTCGTAAGCTCCTGCTTCATCCTCAACCGCGAGGGCGGAGACGAGAACCTCAGAACCATCGCCATGGGTGACTGCGCTGTAAACCTCTCGTATGAGGACAGCAAAGACAAAGAAGGCAACGTTACATTCACAGGCGCACAGAAGCTTGCTGAGGTAGCAGTAGAGATCGAGAAGTGCGCGAGGACTTTCGGCATCGATCCTAAGGTTGCGATGCTCAGCTTCTCCACAAAGGGATCCGGCAAGGGCGGCACGGTTGCTCTCTCCGCTGAGGCAACAAAGATCGCCAAGGATCTCAACCCGAATATGGCCATCGACGGTGAGATGCAGTTCGACGCTGCTGTATCGCCTACAGTAGGCCAGCTGAAGTTCCCTGGATCGCCGGTAGCAGGATATGCGAACACATTCGTATTCCCTATCATCGAGGCAGGCAACATCGGATACAAGATCGCACAGAGACTCGGCGGCTATGCTGCTTACGGACCTATCCTGCTCGGACTCAATGCGCCGATCAACGACCTCTCGAGAGGCTGCGACGCAGAAGAAGTTTACAGGATGTCGATCATCACAGCAGCTCTGTAAGAACTGCCGGACGCGCGGGGCGTACACCTCGCAAACTGAAAACTACAGAATGTTACAGCCGGAACGAAGCCCTTTTAAGGGAACAGCTCCGGCTGTATTACGGGGAGAAAAGAATGCTTGAATATTTGGATCGCAGGGGCACGGACTGTTTCAAATGGGACGGCCAGACCGCGAACTTCGGCGAAGAAGGACTGCTGGCGCTCTGGGTCGCGGATATGGACTTCAGGGTCGACAGCCACATAACGGATGCGCTCAGAAAATACATCGACGAGGGAGTGCCGGGCTATTACAAAGTGCCTGACAGCTATTATGACGCTTTCATCGGATGGGAGCGTACCGAGCACGGGCTCGATGTGGACAGGGAGTGGATCAGGTTCTCACCGGGAGTGGTGACAGGATTCCACATGGCGCTTCAGGCGGTGACGGAGCCGGGGGACGCTGTGATCATAACCACCCCGGTCTACTATCCGTTCATGCACGCGATAAAGGCTAATGGCAGGAAGATGGTCATGAGCGAACTGGTCTGCGGAGCCGGCGGCCGCTACGTAATCGATTTTGATGACTTCGGGCGCAAGGTGAAGGAAGAGAACGTGAAGGCGTTCATCCTCTGCTCGCCGCACAACCCTGTCAGCAGGGTATGGGAGAAGGATGAGCTCGAACGCATGCTTGAGATATGCAGGGAGAACGGCGTGACCGTCATATCCGACGAGATCCACCACGACCTCGTGTTCGGAGGCTGCCGCCACATCCCGACTTTAAGCATCGCGGAGCCGGATGACAAGATCATCATGCTGACTGCGGCGTCGAAGACCTTCAATATCGCGGGACTGCAGAACTCTTTCGTCGTCATAAAGGATCCGGATCTGCGGGCGGCATGGAATAAAGTCGCAGGCGGAGTCAATATAGGCGGAGGCAACGCGATGGGATATATCGCCTGCGAGGCGGCGTACCGCTTCGGAAAGCCGTGGCTCGAAGAGGTCAGAGAAGCCGTGATCGGAAACTACAATTTCATGAAGGAAGAACTCCTTAAAGCGATGCCTGATCTTAAGATCCCGCCTCTCGAGGGGACCTACCTCGCGTGGGTCGACTTCGGAGCATATCTGAAGCCTGAAGAGATCAAGCCTTTCATCCAGGATAAGTGCGGGCTGGCTGTGGACTTCGGCAGCTGGTTCGGCGGCAGCGGGAGCGGAAGCTGCATAAGGGTGAACCTCGCGACTTCGCGTGAGAACATCGTGGAGATGGTAAGGCGCATACTGAGCAACCGGGAATAGACGAACGGTCTTCCCGGCCGGCGGACGATCGCCATGGAACTATATAAAAATTGAAGAAATGAAAAAAAGCGCCCTGACCGGTGATCCGGAAAGGGCGCTTTTTGTTTTGAAATATGTTTGAAATGCCGCTTGCTTATGCGCGCTTGTTGTCTTCTACGAAGCGCCTTATCTTAAGAGTGGTCGTCTTGTCGAATTCGCGTTCACGGACTATGACGTGAGCGATCCTCTTGAATCTCGGCATATCGTCGTTGATCTTGTCGACCTTGGCTTCGATGAGAGCTTCTGCCTGCTCAGGCGTGTAGTCCGCGCCGAGTTCGTTCTCCAGAGCTTCCTTGTTTAGCCTTACAGTCGCGTGGATGCCGTTGAACTGTGAGCTTGGATCGAGCTCGCCGCCCCAGACCATGCACTCATCAACGATTGGGAGCGCAAGCAGGTAGCCTTCGAGCTCTTCAGGGAAGACGTTCTTGCCGTTGCTTGCAATGATGACGTTCTTCTTGCGGCCCGTGATGAAGACATAATTGTCGCGGTCGAGGTAGCCGACGTCGCCGGTGTGGAACCAGCCCTCTTCATCGATGACTGCCGCCGTGTTCTCAGGGTCCTTGTAGTAGCCCATCATGACCTGCGGCCCGCGGAAGCATATCTCACCGATGCCGTTGCTGTCCGGATCGAGGATCTTGCACTCGGTAAACGGCATAAGGTGACCGGCTGAGGAGTTCTTCATGTATTTGCGCTTTGCCGGGTTCAGCGCGACGATAGGCGCGCACTCCGAGAGGCCGTAGCCCTGGATGGCGTTGAAGCCTATGTTGCAGAATGAGTCGAGTATCGCGCCGTCGATAGGAGCTCCGCCCGAGATGAGCGTGTGGAGTCTTCCGCCGAAAACAGCCTCGATGTCCTTTGTGACCTTTTTAGGCAGCTTCACCTTGAAACGGCTCGCCTCGCGGTCCATTATCTCAAATGCGCGTAGCTGCTTCGGACTCAGCTTGTCTGCGACTGAGCGCTTGATCTTGGTGTAGAAGTTCTCGATTATCGCAGGAACGGCCAGCATGATAGTCGGCTTTACTTCCTGGATGTCCTTTCTGATGTATTTGAGTCCGCGGCTGAACGCGACGGTCGCCCCGCTGTATACGCAGCTGAGGAAGGTCGCGGTGCACTCGTAGCAGTGGTGCATCGGCAGGACCGAGAAGCAGATGTCTTTCGGACGGGCTTCGAACATCGACTGCACGAGCATCGTGTCGAGCATGAGGTTTCTGTGCGAGAGCATGACGCCCTTCGAAACTCCCGTGGTACCCGATGTGAAGATGATCGAGGCGAGGTCCGTGTTGACCACCTGCGCGTCGATGTAGCGGCGGTCTCCGCTCCAGATCCTATGGCGGCCCTCTTCGCGTATCCTCTTCCAGGAGATGAGTCCTGCTTCGGTGTCTTCGTCTTCGTCCATGTCGGCATTGATGATGTAGCGAAGCATCGTGTCGCCGCTTGCCATTATGTTCTTGAACTTCTCGTAGTATTTGTTGTTGATGGTGATGACGGCTTCGACCTCACCCTTGATGGTGAGCTGCTTGAGCTCGCTCTCGTTGAGCTCTCTGTCGAGCGGAACGACAACGCCGACGCCTCCGACTATCGCGAGGTAGGATTCTCCCCACTCAGAGGAGTTGCGTCCGATCAGACCGATGTGTCTGTCCTCAAGTCCGAGGTCCAGAAGAGCCGTGCCGAGCGCGTTTACATCTTCGCGCGCCTGCCTGAAGCTGATCTCTTTGAACGGCTTGTTGGCGTCGTACTTCTGCATGAAGAGCGGGAGCTCCGGATGCTCGTCGGCGCTGTAGTTGAGCATGTCCTTGAGGTCTGTCACGACATGTTTTTCTTTGAAGAGGTAGCGCTTGTCTTTCGACTTTTTCAGCTCATCGAGCATCTGGCCGATGACCTCGCGCTCGCGCTTCTTGATATTTCTGTATTCTGTATCCGTGTATCTTCTGCTCATTGTCTTTTTTGCACAATCTATAGTATTGTTCTATAATAATGTTCAATGTATCGTTTACAACGAGGGATTATATCACAGTGTGCAAGTGATAAAAAGACAAAAGAAAACAAAGACGTGCGGATGTGCACGTAAGCAATATATTGGGAATAATAGACATTAAACGGGAAGAAGAAAGGGAACTATAGAATGGAAGAAGTTAAGATCATCGATTTGAAGGAGAGCATCCTCGCCGACAACGACGCGGACGCAGAAAAGCTGCGCGAAGAGCTCGCAGAACAGAAGACGGTATATATCAATGTAATGAGTTCACCGGGATCGGGCAAGACCTCGACCATACTCAGACTCGTGGAGCAGCTGAGGCTCAGCTTTAAGGTCGGAGTGCTCGAGGCGGACATCGACGGTGATGTCGATACAAAGACAATGCTCGACGCGGGGATCCCGTCCATACAGCTCCATACAGGCGGCATGTGCCATCTTGACGCGGACATGAGCCGCCAGGCGCTGAAAGAGATTTCTTCTGAGGATCTCGACATAGTCATCCTCGAGAACGTCGGCAACCTCGTGTGCCCTGCCGAATTCGACACGGGCGCGCAGATCAACCTGGTCATACTGTCGGTACCTGAAGGCGACGACAAGCCGCTCAAGTACCCTCTCATGTTCAGCAAGGCTGACGTAGTGGCGGTCAACAAGGTGGACGCGATGGAAGTCTTCGACTTCAGCCCTGAGAGATTCACGGCAAATCTCGCGGGATGCGCTCCGGATGCTCCGGTATTCATGGTGTCT
>JAFUGO010000139.1 GCA_017469325.1 Mogibacterium sp.
ACAGGATACACACTGATGGGCAAAGAGGCTCCTGAGGTAGACATCCCTGCACTCTGCAAGGCTATCGGCGTCAAGGATGAGAATATCATCACCGTTAATCCTAACCACCTCGACGAGGTCGAAGCTGCTCTCGACAAGCTGCTCGGCAAGGATGAGCCTACAGTACTCATCACAAGATGGCCGTGCGTGCTCAAGAAGTTCAGCCAGCAGGATATCGACGAGTTCCCTACACTGCACAAGACACAGTGCGTGATCGATCAGGACAAGTGCAAAAACTGCAAGATGTGCGTAAAGACCGGATGCCCGGCTCTGATCTCCACAAAGGAGAAGGTCGTTATCGACAAGACGAGCTGCAACGGCTGCACAGTCTGCAAGCAGGTTTGCCCGTTCAAGGCTATTGAGGAGGTGACAAGATAATGAGTGAAGTTAAGAATATCCTCCTGGTAGGAGTAGGCGGACAGGGAACCATCCTGGCAAGTAAGATCCTGACAAGCGGTCTCATGAAGGCCGGCTACGATGTCAAGATGAGCGAGATACACGGAATGTCCCAGAGAGGCGGCTCGGTATCCACACAGGTAAGATACGGCGAGAAGGTCTACAGCCCGATCGTCGGCAAGGGATCCGCGGACGTCATCGTTGCTTTTGAAGAGATGGAAGCTCTCAGATGGCTCGACCACCTCAAGATCGGCGGCAAGATGGTCATCAATGATTACCGCATCCAGCCTGTACCGGTCAACCTGGGCACAGCTGAGTATCCTGAAGGCATCATCGATCACCTCAAAGAGAAGGTCGACGTACTGGCTTTCAAGGCTGCTGACGTAGCTACAGAGCTCGGAAATCCTAAGGCAATGAACATCGTTCTGCTCGGAGCTCTCGTCAAGGCCATGGGACTTGATGAGATCGACTGGGATGCAGAGATCGAGGCAAACGTAAAGCCTAAGTTCATCGAACTCAACAAGAAGGCTTTCCACGCAGGATACAGCCTGTAACAAAAGCACAAGCGGGGGCCGGGCGCGTCAAAGCGCTCCGGCCTCATTTATTTGCCCGGACGCCCGGCCCGAAGCCGATCCGCAGACGCGGCCCGGGCCTCCTCTATGTGCTTGCGGGGCAAGGTGCTTTAGTGGTAGTATTAAGCGGATTTGAAGGAGGATTTCTATGAGAACACTGATGATGATAGCAAGCGTAGCAATGATAGGCACAGGGATATTCTGCGTGGCAAATGCCAGCGCTGCGTTCTTGTCGGTTGCATTTATTATAGGGATCGTGTTCATACTGCTTGGCCTTATTGAGGTCCTGATAGGCAGGCGCGCGGATTTTGACGTTTCCGAGACAGGCGTGGGCATCACCAAGGACGGCATCCTCATGCTCATCCTCGGCATCGTTATAATCACCGGCCAGGTCACGGACGACATGTCCGCTCAGGTCGTGTTCGCGCTGTGGATGACCATAGAGGGCGTCCTTGCATTCAGGACGGAGTGGCTCGATATAATGGAGACAGACGCAGAGCACAGGGTGGGTATCGCCATCAGTACGCTCATGCTTATCTCGGGCATACTTATCTTCTTTAATAATTCCGCGTTCAGACTGAGTGCCACGCTGCTCATAGGTATCTGCATGATAATCCTTGGGCTCAGAAGGTTCTGGCAGTCGTTCAGCATTGAATACACAAGGCCGAGCTTCGTTACCGGTAATGAAGAAAAGCTGAAAGAGGCACAGGAAGACGAAAAGAGGGCGCTCGCGAAAGCCAAAGAGGGCATACGTGAGCAGAAGAACGCGCAGAGGCGTATCGCCAGGATCAAAGCGGACATGGCAGCCGAGCAGGACGTCATGATGAGCGCGGCGGTCACCAGGCAGGAACGCGAGGCGGAGCGCGAAGTCGAATAGCAACAGCTTCATAAAGGAGGGGCGGTCATGAGCATCAAGGAATACGCAAAAGAACTCATCGAAAAAGATCAGCTCTACAGAGATATCGCTGACCGTAAAGAAACCGTATGGATCAATGACAAGTATCTGCCTTTCGATATGGTAGACGCTGTCTGCCAGCTCGTGGTCTCGGATGAAGACATCGCCGATGCCGAAGAGAGACTGCACAGATTCGCTCCATACATCAGAAAGTGCTTCCCTGAGACAGAAGCGGACGGAGGACTCATCGAGTCTCCGCTCAAAGAGATACCGGCCATGAAGCAGGCGCTGATCGATACATACGGCGCGGTCATACCGGGAAGGCTGCTTCTTAAGCTCGACAGCCATCTGCCTATCGCCGGATCGGTAAAGGCAAGAGGCGGCATCTATGAAGTGCTCAAGCACGCAGAAGATCTCGCACTCGAGGCGGGCCTTATAAAAGAAGGAGACAATTACGAGAGATTCGCGGATCCTGACATGAAGGAATTCTTCGGACGCTACACCGTGCAGGTGGGATCGACCGGCAACCTCGGACTCTCTATCGGCATAATGAGCGCGTTCCTCGGATTCAAGGTGAAGGTGCACATGTCGGCTGACGCACGCCAGTGGAAGAAGGACATGCTCCGCGGCAAGGGCGTCGATGTAATAGAGTATGACGACGATTACTCGGCAGCCGTTCTTGAAGGACGCCGCCAGTCGGATATGGATCCGTCCAGCTATTTCGTGGATGACGAGTATTCGGTGCCGCTGTTCCTTGGCTACGCGGTAGCGGCAGGCAGGCTGAAAGCGCAGATGGCAGAAATGGGCATAACAGTCGATGAGGATCATCCTCTTATCGTGTATGTACCATGCGGAGTCGGCGGAGCTCCGGGCGGAGTCTGCTACGGACTCAAGAGGATCTTCGGGGACAACGTCCACGTCTTCTTCGTGGAGCCGACACTCTTTCCATCAGTGCTGCTCGGAATGGCGACAGATAAATATAATGAAGTAAATGTAAATGACTTCGGCCTCTGCGAGATGTCGGCTGCGGACGGACTTGCCTGCGCGAGCCCATCGGGATTCGTGGTAAGGATAGACCGCAACCTGCTGTCCGGAGACTTCACTGTAGAAGATGATGTGCTCTTCGACTACATGAGGATGCTCAAGAAGGAGGAAGACGTCTTCATCGAGCCGTCAAGCTGTGCCGCATTCGAAGGCCCTGTAAATATGTACAAGCTCGATGCTTCACAGGAATATCTTAAGAAGCACCGGCTCGAGGGAGAAAAGATAGAAAACGCCGCTCAGATATGCTGGGCTACCGGCGGCAGGCTGGTACCGGCAGAGATCTGGGACGAGTACATGAACACCCACCTGAAATAGGGGCATAACCGTGCGTAAAAAGGGATACAGATGACTGAAAGTCGGGGGTGACAATCGCCCTCGATTTTTGTTGAAAATCACAAAAATAGAGGCAAAAATTTTTCTCAAAAAAATTCAAAAAAAGTGTTGACTCGAGTATCCCATTTACATATAATAATGAAGCTGTCGCTGAAAAGCACAGCGGAACCTTGAAAACTTCATAGTGCAGAACAGGTCTTGAAAATACAGGAAAAATCCTGAAATTTGAAAGACTTTGAAGCAAAAAGACAAACAAGCAAAACTTGTTAGTCCTCGAAAATTCAAAGCACAATAATGACGCGAAATGCGTCATCCGAGTTACGGAATACGATCTCCCTTAGGGGAGTGAGTAATAAACATTTTATTAAGAGTTTGATCCTGGCTCAGGATGAACGCTGGCGGCGTGCCTAATACATGCAAGTCGAGCGAGAATCTATTGATCTGAGATTCGTCAAAGAGAAATAGAGGAAAGCGGCGGACGGGTGAGTAACGCGTAGGCAACCTGCCCTTAGCAGAGGGATAGCCATTGGAAACGATGATTAAAACCTCATAATGCTGAGAAGTCACATGTCTTCTCAGCCAAAGATTTAT
>JAFUGO010000002.1 GCA_017469325.1 Mogibacterium sp.
ATCATCCTCATAAATGATATCCAGAGGTATGTCTTCAGGCGGAAAGTCGCTTGTTTCCTCCGGAAGCCTGACTCCTATCACATCTCCGGGCGCCGGTTTTATATATCCCGGAACGGTCTCTCCGTTAAGGTCGACTAAAGACTGATACTTCATCTTTGTCCTGAATCTGGCCGAAAACTTATAATTCCTTTTGAGGATCTGGTTTACAGTCAGCCCTTCTTCTTCAGTTGTTACAGTATGTTCGTATTTTGCCATTAATCAGAAAACAAAAGAACGTATCATCTGCGGCTATCTGAGCTTAGCGCCGCACTTCTTCTCAAGCACCTTTATGATGCCGTTCATCTTCTTATCGATCTGCTTTGAAGTCATGGTGGAGTCGTCATTACCGATCTTGAGGCTCAGCATGATCGACTTCTTGCCTTCAGGGATCTGCTTGCCGCGGTATTCCTCGACAAACTTGAGATCCTTGACCATATACTTGATGGCTTCTCTTATCTCGCCCCATGTCATCGACTCATCGACCAGGAGTGAGAGGTCCTGCTCGACCAGCGGATACTGAGGCAGGTGCCTGAACTCGTTCGTCCTCG
This sequence comes from Mogibacterium sp., assembly GCA_017469325.1. Next base: position 588 of record JAFUGO010000002.1, read on the forward strand.
AAGGATATGGTTCAAGAGCAGCCGTGTCTATCTCGAATGCGGCGGCATTGATCATCTTGATGCCGGAATCCGCAAGAGCCTGTACGGAGATGAGTCCTATTGAGCCCGCGATCTTTCCGTCTTCCATGATGTTCAGCCATACGTTCTCGTCAGCCCATGAAGGCTTCTCTTTCTGCTTGAAAGTGAACGGCTTGAAGTGGCAGTATGCTCCCATTCCTTCGATAACGCCCTTCACCTTGAAGAACAGCGTCTTCGCGTCCTTGCCCGCGAATGTACCTGTCAGCAGATTTCTGTGAACAGGCAGCACCTCATCAGGGCTGGACGGGCTGTACTCGCCCTTTTCGAATACCTGAGCGGCTTCGAACATTGCGAATTCATCGAAGTATCTGTTGTTCTTGTCGATCGATTCGAGCATTCCCGGAATGAGCGATGATCTGAGGAATCCGAGCTCCGGTGCAGGCGGAGTGGCAAGTCTTACTGACTTCTCTGTGTCTATGCCTGCTGCATGGATGAACTTCTCATCTATCCAAGGATATGTGAAGATCTCGTTCATTCCGCATCTGAATGCCAGATACTCTCTGAGCCTTCTCGCGAGATCCATACTTACCTGATTGATCGAGCTGTCGAAGCTTACAGGCAGCGGTCTCTTTTTGAAGTACTCATAGCCGACGAGTCTCGCGATATCTCCGAGAACGTCGTCATGGATCGAAACATCACCTGTGGATCTCCATGTAGGAACGATGCAGTGATACTTTGTGCCGTCGAAGCTGACTTCGTAGCCGAGCCTTGTGAGTATATCCTCGATCTCGGACTGCGGAAGCTCCTCGCCGAGTCTTGTGTCAAGGAATTCCTTGGTCACATCGATGACCGCGTTCTCAGTCTTTACAGGATACGCATCCTTGAACTGTGTGATACGGCATTCAGGATACAGCTCCTTGAAGAGAGCGAGCGCCATTGCAACGCCCTGGTCGGCTCTCTGCGTGTCGATGCCCTTCTCATATCTGAGAGCAGCATCTGTCTTCTCGTTGAAGTAAGCGGTCGTCCTTCTGATCCCCGGCGCTGTGAATACTGCGCTTTCGAGGATTATCGAAGTTGTCGAATCGAGTACGGAATCGAACTTGCCTCCCTTTATGCCCGCGAGATTCAGAGGATCGCTCTCGTCGCAGATGACCAGGTGATCATGAGTGAGGTCGAGGTCCTTTTCGTCGAGCAGGAGCAGCTTTTCGCCGTCCTTAGCAAGCCTTACGACGATCTGTTCACCCTTTACGTGGGTGCTGTCATAAGCGTGCTGAGGCTGTCCGACTGCCAGAAGCACGAAGTTTGTTATATCTACGAGCGCGTTTATAGGACGCATGCCTGCATTGGTGATAAGAGTCTTCATCCAGGCAAGTGATTCCTTTACATAAACGTTCTCGATCTTAGTAGCGGTGAATCTCGGGCATCTGTCCGGTTCTTCTATCGTTACTTTGTATTCAGGAAGCCCTTCAGGGAGCTTGCTGTCGAGTTCTTTGAGAGGCAGCTTATAGATAGCTGCGAGTTCTCTCGCAACTCCGTAGTGTCCCCAGAGGTCAGGCCTGTTGGAAAGAGACTTATTGTCAATAACAAGAATTACGTCATCCTGTCCTGAAACCTCAGCAACGCTCTGGCCCGGCTTGCAGTCGATGCCGAGATCAGTAAAATCAACGATCTGACGCTCATCTTCGAGAGGGAAGATGTCTCCCAGGAACACTTCAGTAGCTCCGCAGATCATGCCGTAGGACTTCTCGCCTCTGAGCTTCGACTCTTTGATGAGCACAGGCTCGCCCTCGCCGTGCCATACTACCTCGGCTCCCGGCTTGGATACGCATACCATGTGGCCTTCCTGAAGGTTGCTGCCTCCGCATACGATCTGTTTCAGCTCGTCTTCGCCCACATCGACGATGCAGATCTTGAGAGCGTCTGCATTCGGATGAGCTTTGATCTCTTTTATCTCACCGACGACTATATCGTGGAATTTGTCGGCTGTCTTTACGACTTCCTCTACCTCGACTGTTCTCATTGTCAGATCATATGAAAGCTGATCATAGGAAAGGTCGGCAGGAAGGTCGATGTATCTTTTAAGGAAATTGATCGAAATATTCATCTTGTGCCCCCTTTCTTACCTGAACTGCTTAAGGAATCTGAGATCAGCGCTGTGGAAGAGTCTTACGTCATCGACTCCGTAACGCATCATTACCATTCTGTCGAGACCGATGTTCGTGTAGAAACCTGTCCAGACGTCAGGGTCGAGATTTGCGGCCCTGAGTACATTCGGATGGATGACTCCGCCCGGCATTACTTCTATCCAGCCTGCGTGGTTGCATGCCTTGCAGCCCTTGCCGCCGCAGAGCAGGCATTCCATGTCGATCTCATAGCCCGGCTCAGTGAACGGGAAGAATCCTTCTCTCATTCTTACATTCACCTTGCGTCCGAATACCTTCTCAAGAATAGTCTCGATCATTACGCGTCCGGAGCTGAATGAGATGTCCTTATCTACGATGAGAGCCTCATACTGGAAGAAAGCTCTTTCGTGACGTGCGTCTGTTGTCTCGTTTCTGTAAACTCTGCCCGGATATACGAATCTTGCAGGAGCGCCGTGCTCAAGAAGATATCTTACCGATCCGCCTGTCAGATGCGGACGGAGGCACAGTCTCTCGTTGCCCCTTTTATCTTCTGTGCCTTCGAGCCAGTATGTATCCATCGATGCTCTGGCAGGATGATCTGCGGCAAAGTTGAGGTTATCGAAAGCGTATTTCTCGCTCGATATGTCGTCTTCGTTATATATTTCAAAGCCAAGGGATCTGAATGCGTCGTTCAGGTCATAACACATCTGTGTTATCGGGTGCAGCGCGCCTCCGGACACTTCAATGCCCGGCAGCGTAAGGTCTATCGCTTCGTCGGTTACCGACGCTGAAGCGATAAGCTCATCTGCCTTTGCCTGCAGCTTCTCTGCAAACATGTTCTTTACCTCGTTGGCCTTCATGCCCACGGATTTTCTCATATCCGGATCAAGACCGCCGAGACTTTTGAGGACTTCCTGCAGCGAACTCTTTTTGCCGGTCAGCTCTTTACGGATCGCTTCGAGCGAATCCATATCGGGAGCATCGGCTATCCGCTGGAATCCTTCTTCACGGATCTTCTCTAGCTTATCAAGCATCTCTTTTCCCTCCTTGACTTGAATTCTCAATACTTCTAATCATTCTAAACCATACCCTTTCCGGTGTAAACCTTCGGTTCTTCCTCACCGCGAAGCACCCTCAGGGCTCCGGCGCACATGGCCTCCTGCTCCACCTCGTTCTCATAGATGTATATAGGAGCTATCCATTCCGTATACTCGCGTATATAGTCGAGCAGCCAGCGGAATCTCGTGTAACGGCCGGTAATGAGTATGCCGTCCACCTTGCCCTTAAGAACGGTCGCCATCGAACCGATGTATTTGACTATGTTATATGCAAGCGCTTCCCAGACCACCTGAGCTTCCTTATCGCCGTCGAGAACTCTCTGATAGACCTCATCTGCGTCGTCAGTCCCGAAGTGCGATACGAATCCGCCGGTGCCTGTGCAGAGGCGGCGCATCTCTTCGATCGAGTGATCTTCAAGGTGATCCTCGAAATAGTCGAGCACCTCCATGAGAGGAAGCGAGCCTGTACGCGTTGCGGTAAACGGCCCCTCGCCGCCCGCGCCCTGGTTGCAGTCTACCTGCCTTCCCATGTCGTGTGCGGCAATGGTGATACCTCCGTCTATATGAGCCACGACCAGCTTTGATTTCTTATAATCAAGCCCGTGGATCTTGCAGTGCTTCATCGCAGTGCCCCTGAGATTCAGTGCATGCGATTCCGTGCGTCTCTGTATCTCTTTTACTCCGGTGACCCTGGCGACATCCGTGTACTCATCGACACAGATAGGATCGACCATGAAGAGCCTTCCGCCGTATTTCTGCTGCATCTCATACGCGAGCTGGACACCGAGTATCGAAGGATGGATCGTCCTGCCGACGTTGTTCCTTATATCGTTCAGAAGCAGGTCGTTTACCTCGAATGTGCCCGACGGTACGGGATAGCATCCGCCTCCGCGCCCGACAAAAGCGTCGATATTATCGAGCTCGATGTCGTTGTTTTCGACAAAGTCCTGTATGACTTTCATCCTGTAACCGAGCTGGTCATTGGCTGTCGGGAACGAATTGAGCACCTCAGCGTCATGCGTTACTGATGTCTGAAGCAGCTTGATGTTGTCCTCAAACAAAGCCAGCTTTGTGGAAGTAGAACCCGGGTTGATTACGAATATGCGGAATCTGTTGTTCTTCATAACTCCTCATCTGTGCCGGTATACCCGGCGGGTCAAATATCTAAAAAAGCGGCTCTTTTTATGAGCCGCCGCCTGTCAGTTTAAGATAAGCACCGCCTCAAAGGTCTCTAAAGGAGACCGGTAAAGTTCATAAAGGCAGGCGCAAAAACGAGGGCCACTGCAACCATCAGCTTTATGACAGTGCCAAGTGTTTCTGCTGCTACTCTGTCGAAGAAACGGCCTGAGTTGTTGAAAGCGAATATAAGGCAC
>JAFUGO010000140.1 GCA_017469325.1 Mogibacterium sp.
AGAACTTCCGCAAGGACACCGAAGAGGATCTCAACAACGACGGTACAAAGGATTCGGACATCCGCGTATACAGATACAGGGACGACATCAACAGATACTGCCTGATGAGCGGAAAGGACGCCGAGAAGGCTGATGAGATAGTCATCGACCGCATGCATGCCGACAACAACGGCATCAAGGTGGGTGACAGCATCACCGTCGGAGGCGAGGACTTCAAGGTCACCGGACTCGTGGCATTCCCTAATTACAGCACGCTCCACAAGGAGAGCACGGATATGATGTTTGACGCTCTCACCTTCGATGTGGCGATGACCACGGATGAAGGCTGGGACCGCATCAAAGAAGACCCGGACTACGAGTACGCGTGGCTCTATGAGAACAGCCCGGCGAACGTAAAAGAAGAGAAGAAGCTCGCCGACAACTTCATGAAGGCGCTGATCACACAGGCCGCCTTCAACGACAACGAGATAGAGGACTACACTCCGGAGTACGCGAACCAGGCTATCCAGTTCGCTCCGGCAGACTTCGGAAGCGACAAGGCGATGGGCGGAGTCGTGCTCGACATCCTCATCATCGTGCTGGCATTCATATTTGCCGTTATAGAGACGAATACAATTGCCAAGGAGGCGCCGGTCATCGGAACTCTGAGGGCCTCGGGCTATTCAAGGCGCGAGCTGACGATCAACTACCTGGCCGCACCTGTCATCGTGACTCTTATGGGCGCGCTGGCGGGCAACATCCTCGGGTACACGTACTTCAAGAACGTGGTCGTCTCGATGTATTACAACAGCTACAGCCTGCCGGTCTATGAGACCGTATGGACTCCGGACGCTTTCGTCAGGACTACTCTGATTCCTGTCATACTGATGCTTCTGATTAACTGGGTCATCATCAGGCGAAGGATGAAGCTGTCACCGCTCAGATTCCTTAGGGGTGAGCTCAAGACGGTAAGAAGAAAGCGCGCGGTCAAGCTGCCTGAGATCGGATTCATCAGGCGCTTCAGGCTCAGGATATTCCTTCAGAATATACCGGGATACTTCATGCTCTTCATCGGAGTATTCTTCGTTATGGTCATGCTCGCCATGGCTGTCGGCATGCCTGACACGCTCGACTACTACAAGGCCAATGCGGCCGACATGATGATCGCGGATTACCAGGTGATGCTGACTTCGGATCACGACGAGGATGGCAACAAGATCACGACTTCGAATCCTGACGCTGAAGCATTCAGCTCGGAAGACCTTGTCTTCGACGACGGCGCAAGTGAAGAAGACCTCTCGGCATACGGCGTAGCGCCGGACAGCAGATATGTCAAGATGTCGGGCAAGACCGGTCCCGGCAAAGTCTGTGTCTCCTCAGCCCTAGTGGGCAAATACGGACTGACCACCGGAGATACCGTCAAGCTGAAAGACAAATACGGCTACGGCGTTTATGAGCCGGAGGTAGCCGGGGTAGTCGACTATGACGGCGGCATCGCCGTGTTCATGGACAACGACAGCTTCAACGAGATGTTCGACAGAGACGAAGGCAGCTATGACGGCTTCTTCTCGGATTCGGAGGTAACCGACATAAATGACGACTTTGTCGCGGCTGTCATCACGCAGGACGACATCCTGAAGATGGCTGCACAGCTCGACCACTCGATGGGCGCGTACATGCTCTACTTCCAGTACCTGTGCGTACTGCTGTCGGCTGTACTTCTGTTCCTGCTCACCAAGGTCATCGTCGAGCGTAACGAGAAGTCCATATCCATGATCAAGATCCTCGGATATACGAACGGAGAGGTAGTGAGGCTCTATCTGGTCACGACTACCATAGTCGTCATTATCTCTGAACTGATCACCGTCTTTGCGTCAAAGTCCGCGATGGCTGTCATCTGGAAGAACATGCTGGCCAGGATGTCGGGATACTTCCCGTTCGTTCTGAGACCTGCGGGCATGCTCAAGATGTGCATCCTTGTGTTTGCCGGATACCTGATAGTAATGCTGGTAGACTTCAGACGCATCAGGCGCATCCCGATGGACGAAGCGCTGAAAGACATGGAATAGTCAACTCGCAAGCCTTTCTACAAAACCATAACAATACTAACAATAAGGACATCGATCATATAACTCCAATGAGGCTTGCCTATACACGCCTTCTGCCCCAAAAGCAGAAGGCGTTTTACATATTATCTGCTATAATGGAAACGGCACGGATGCGGATGTGCCTGAACGGCCGCTTAACAAAAGGAGGGCCTTATGAAATCGACTATTGATTACTACGATAAAAACGCCGACAGCTACTACTGGGCGACAGTCGCAGTTGACCTCAACGCTTTGAGGCAGAAGTTCGCTTCATATCTTCCGGCTGAAGCTTCCGTCATAGACATGGGCTGCGGGAGCGGCAGGGATGTGATGGCTTTCGAGAACATGGGGCACAGGGCAGTAGGCCTGGATGCTTCGAAGGAGCTTGTGAAGCTGGCACAGGAGAGGCTCGAGGTAAAAGCGTTCACCGGAGACATGTCCACCTACAGAGCGGCCGAGCCTTACGATGGCATCTGGTGCTGCGCGTCGGTCATACATCTGAACGACGAAGAGAAAGCGAAGTTCTTCAGGAACCTCGAGCGAAACCTCAGGCCGGGCGGAGCCATCTTCATTTCAGTCAAGGTCGGGATAGAGACAGGCGTCGACAAGGACGGCCGCTACTACAGCAACTGCAGCGAGGCTGAGCTGAGAGACTACCTCGAAAGTGCCGGCTGCGAGGTCACGGATGTCGTGAGGACAGAGGACGCGATGGGAAGGCCCGGATCCATGTGGCTCAATGTATTCGCAAAGAAGAAAATGTGTTAAAATGACAAGGTCATAGGTTTATCAGAGAAAAGGCAAAGGATCTGACAACATGGGAGATATAAGGAAAGATCTTGCAGATATATACCGCGACTTTTACGAACCGGGACCGGAGGAGCCGTCGATCGAAGCTCCGAAGAGCCCGAAGCGTTCCGGAAGGCAGGTAAAAAGCGATTTTAATATAGAGATTCCGAGGGATCCGAAACGTCCAGACGAGCCGGTCCGTGAGGAACAGACCATCGAGACCGAGGTCGAGACGGAGATCGTCACTGAGGATGAGTACGCGGCTCAGAAGAAAAAGGCGGCTGAGGACCAGAAGCCAAAGGAACCGGAGAATTCCGGGATGGAAGAGCTGAACGAGCTCATCGGACTCGGGTCAGTCAAGCTCGACGTAAAAGAGCTGATCGGACTTGCCAAGGTCAGGAAGATGCGTCAGGAAAAGGGCATGAAGGAAGTGCCTGTTTCGCTGCATCTTGTTTTCTCGGGCAACCCGGGCACAGGCAAGACCACCGTGGCAAGAATACTCGCGAAACTCTATAAAGAGATAGGCATTCTCTCAGAGGGCCAGCTCGTCGACCGTGTAGTCAGGGAAATAGAAGTACTTGTTGAACCTGGACCTGAGTCCCGGGTTGCTCTCCACGAAG
>JAFUGO010000141.1 GCA_017469325.1 Mogibacterium sp.
GACAATTGCAACCTTCTTTCCGGTTGCAGGACCCTTCTCCAGAATCTTCATGCCGGTCTTTTCTTCAAAATCTGTAACAAAACGCTGGATCCCGCCTATATCGATCGGCTTGTCGATGCCGCTGCGGGAACATCCGAGCTGACAGTAGTTCTCTGTCGGACAAACTCTTGCGCAGACAGCACCCAGTGCATTGTTTCCGCGGATCGTTTCAGCAGCGCCTTTAAAATTGCGGAATCTTACGCTGCGGATAAAACGTGCGGGATCTGTTCCGGCAGGACATGACTTTGAACATGGTGCATCGTAGCAGAGCAGGCAGCGCCCTGCTTCTTCCATGATAGTAAGCATAGTATATGCCGGCTTCAGTTCTTTCTTATAATCTTGCGTCATGACTATTCTATCCTCCTAAATCTGTAAAAGCCGCTCTGAAAGAAACAGCTGTGAATGACTCAGGCTGCCGGATGATTATCCTGAAAAAGAGATTATCCGGCAGCCGATAGATATATGCTTATAAGATACTCAGACAAATCCGGCAAAACCGGGAATTATAAACCGCCCTTTTCGTCGAGCTTGAGGACTGCATTGAGCATGACGCTCGCAGCCTTGGTGCAGAGCTCATCGGATGTGTGCTCCGGCTCGCAGTGGGAAAGTCCTTTCTCCGAAGGTGCAAATATCATCGTCGTCGGTATCATGTAGGAAATGTACTGTGCATCGTGGCCTGCGCCGGAGTTGATGTCCATGTGGCTGTAGCCGAGCTCCTCCACAGCGTCCCTTACATATCCTACCAGGGTCTTGTTCCAGTAGACCGTGTCACGGTTCCAGCCGAGCACTACCTCGCACTTGCAGCCGTTCCACTCCCTCTCCTCGAGGGTCTTTAAGATCGCCCTGACCTTGTTCAGGACCTCCGGGTCCTCATGACGTACGTCGATCGAGAAATCGAAGAAGTCCGGGATGACCGTGTTCACGCACGGATGGATCACGACTTCGCCCGTCGTGTATACAAGGTCCTCATAACCTAACTTATCGATCTCTTCATGCAGGTAGCACAGTGCCTGGCTTGCTGCATAGAACGCATCATGTCTCTTCTTCATCGGGAATGTGCCCGCATGTGCAGCGAAGCCGTAGAACTTCACCCTGTAGAGCATCTGGCCCAGCACGCAGGTCACGACGCCGATGTCCTTCTTCGCATCCTCCAGGATCGGTCCCTGCTCGATATGCGTCTCGAACAGCGCCTCATACTTGTCCGGGCTCATGCGGTTCTCCTTCGGTCCCCTGTACGGGAACTTCGCGAGCTTCTCGCCGAAGGTGACGGAGGTGTCGAGGATCGAGTGGGATGCCATCATCTTGTCATAGGCGAAGTTGTCCCTGAATCTCTCCGGCATGTAGTCATGCGCCATGGTGCCTGAGCACATCATGCACGGCGGGAACTCGGAGCCTTCCTCGTTGGTGAAGATCATTGCGGTAAGCGGGTGCTTATGCGGGATCTTCTCTGCAACTACGGTCTCGAGAACTTCCATTGCGCTCATGACGCCGAGGATGCCGTCATAGTTTCCGCCGTTCTTGACGGAGTCGCAGTGGGAGCCCATCACGATCCTCTTTGCATTCGGGTCGGAGCCCGGGATCGTTGCGTACATGTTTGCAAGGTCGTCCATCTCGATGGTTGCGCCGATCGCGTCCATTCTCTTTACGAACTCGGCTCTTGCCATCTTGTCTTCCTCAGACAGAGCATATCTGGTGATGCCGCCGTGTCCGGCATCACCGTACTTGCTGAAGGTCTTAATTTTGTCGCTCATTCTTTCCAAACTGCACTGATACATAAATCACCCTTCCTTTCTGAAACTGATTGCAGATAAAAATGTATGATTGTCAGAATTGCGATAGACGCATCATATTGCCGCGAAACATCTGAAAGATGACTTTAAACACAGAAGTGAACTTAAACGCTGAAATATGACATAATAATAACAATCTTACAATGAGA
>JAFUGO010000142.1 GCA_017469325.1 Mogibacterium sp.
AGCCGCTATCTTTGGGGCGGCTTGAATTTGCGATGAACGCAGGAGACTTGTCTGAAAGGGGTGCTAACCTACATATAAGATGAAAATACTGAAAAAATGTAGGTCAAGATATGAAACTCCTCGTCCGGGGAGTATAATTAGACGAGTGATGCAAAAACTTATTCGGATGAGTGCATGATTATTCGCTCTGATGCAGCTTGGGCCTGCATTGAGCGGCAGACAGAGGAGTTTTATGGTATTTTATAACGAAATCAGTAATATGTTGAATGTATTGACTGACCTTCAGAAGGATCTGGAGGAAGAATCAAAGGGCTTTCCCGAAGGAAGACTGTATTGCTACAACAGCAGAGGTACGCGCAATTATTGCGAGAGGATACCGAAAGGCGGCAATAGAAAAAAGGAGCGCAGGATTGGTGTCGGAAAAGATAAGCAGCGTCTGCAGCTGCTTGTGCGCAAGGAATATGTAAGAAAGGCGCTGCCGCTTATCGAGAAGGATGTTGAAAGCTGCAGGAGCTTTCTTAAAAGCTATAAATGCGTGGATGAAAATTCGGTGATGCAGAAGTTTGTGGAAAAGTATCCTGAACTGGCAGCGCTGATATATAATGATGGTGTCGATCCTGCAACCTGGGAGCAGGAGTACTCTCAGAATAAGGACTTCTACGCTGAGGACCTGAAGTCCTTGTCTGCGGATGGGACCGAGATGCGTTCGCTTGGCGAGATCATAATAGGCGCCAGGCTTAAGCATTATGGCATACCATTTAGATATGAAGCTGAGATAGGGATTCCTGATATCTCGTACATACCCGACTTCACTATAGTCCGGCCAAGAGATGGGAAGATCATATACTGGGAACATCTCGGAAAGGTCAACGACAAGGATTATATGGAGCGGAATAAGCGTAAGTTTGAAGTGTATGAGGATTACGGGATCGTTCCGTGGGATAATCTGATCATTTCCTACAGCCAGTCAAACGGCGGTATCAATGAAAAGCTTATAGATTCATTGATTCAGGGCTGGCTGCTGTAATAAAGAGCAAATAACTATCCGATTGAGGCGGATGAAGGCAGATGGTCGCAGGAGGACCAAAGTATATAAGATATAAGATGAGTCAGATTAGTATTTTTGACACAGTGAGTAATAATAACAGCCAGCCGCTGGCGGCGAGGATGCGCCCGCGCTCTCTTGACGAGTTTGTGGGGCAGCAGCACCTCGTGGGCGAGGGGAAAGTGCTGCGCAACCTTATCGAGCGCGACAGCGTCTCCTCCATGATATTCTGGGGGCCTCCGGGCGTCGGCAAGACCACGCTCGCGCAGATAATCGCGGCAAAGACGGACGCGCAGTTCATCACTTTCAGCGCCGTTACGAGCGGCATCAAGGACATAAAGACGGTGATGCAGCAGGCCGACAAAATGACGGCTGTCGGCGCGCGCACCATAGTATTCGTGGACGAGATCCACAGGTTCAACAAGGCGCAGCAGGATGCCTTTTTGCCGTTCGTAGAGAAGGGCAGCATCATACTTATAGGCGCTACGACCGAGAACCCGTCGTTCGAGGTGAACGGGGCTCTTCTATCGAGGTGCAAGGTGTTTGTACTGCACCAGCTGTCTCCGGAAGACATAGCGCAGCTTATAAGGAATGCGGTGACGGATCCGAGGGGATTCGGCGACCAGGACCTCAGGATAAGCGAGGATGTCATTGGCGCTCTTGCAGGATTTGCCAACGGCGATGCCAGGACCGCTCTCTCGACTCTCGAGATGATGGTCCTGAACGCGGACCGCTCGATCGACACTTCGGACGGTCATGAGGTGATCACCGTAACGACAGAGGACTTTGAGCAGTGCACTTCGCGCAAGTCGCTGCTTTACGATAAACAGGGTGAAGAGCACTACAATCTCATCTCGGCTCTTCACAAATCGATGAGGAATTCGGATGCGGATGCGGCGGTGTACTGGCTGGCGCGCATGCTTGAATCGGGCGAGGACCCGATGTACATAGCGCGCCGCGTGACGCGCTTCGCGGCAGAGGATGTCGGCCTCGCCGACCCGAGAGCTCTGGAGCTCTCGGTCGCGGCATTCCAGGCCTGCCATCTTATAGGAATGCCGGAGTGCAGCGTGCACCTCACCGAGGCCGTCATCTACAACGCGCTCGCGCCTAAGTCCAACGCCATGGAGATGGCGTATATGGAGGCGGCTCGCGACGCGAATGAGCACATAGCCGAGCCCGTTCCGCTGCATATACGGAACGCTCCTACCAAGCTGATGAAGGAACTCGACTACGGCAAAGGCTATATCTACGCTCACGATACCGAAGACAAGATAGCGGACATGGAGTGCCTGCCGGAGAGCCTCAGGGGCACGGAGTATTATCATCCGGGCGAGCAGGGCTTTGAGCCGCGCTTCAAGGAAAGATACGAATCCATCAAAAAATGGAGAGAAGAGCACAGAAAAAAGTGATGTGCGGCAGATGCGAAGTGTAAGAGACAGAGTGTAAGAAGTAAAAGGCATACAGAGAAGCTTAAAGCTAAAAGAGAGGGAAGTGTTATGGATAAACAGGATAGCAGATACGCATCGTACGTGCAGGTCCTGAAAGAAGAGCTCCTGCCTGCGATGGGATGTACAGAACCGATCGCTATAGCATATGCCGCGGCAAAGGCTGCGACCGTTCTCGGCGCAAAGCCTACAAGGCTTCTGGCAGAGGTAAGCGGTAATATCATCAAGAACGTCAAGAGCGTTGTGGTCCCGCATACGGGCGGCCTCAGAGGCATACCGGCAGCAGCTGCCGCAGGAGCGGTCGCGGGCGATCCGGACGCGGAGCTCGAGGTCATCTCAAATGTGACTCCGGGTCAGATCGAGGAGATCGGCAGGTATCTTGAAGAAACGGAGATCACGGTCGCGCATGTGGACAACGGCCACATCTTCGACATCGCGGTGACCGCCTTCAACGGCGATGATTCGTCATGCGTAAGGATAGTCGATTATCATACGAATATCGTGCTGATAAGCAAAAACGGCGAGGTCCTGTTCCAGAAGGACATCGACGAGCCGGTGGAATCGGGACTGACCGACCGCAGCTTCATGAGCATAGAGGGCATAGTCGAGTTTGCCGACACGGTCGATGTGGAAGATGTGCGCGAGACGCTCGAGAGGCAGATCGACTACAACATGGCTATCGCGGAGGAAGGCCTGGCGGGTGATTACGGCGCGAATATCGGAAGCACACTGATGCTGGGTCACGAGTACGACCTCAAGTATGTCATGAGAGCCTATGCGGCAGCGGCCAGCGATGCGCGTATGAACGGCTGCGAGCTTCCTGTAGTTATCAACTCGGGGAGCGGAAACCAGGGCATCACAACCAGCGTTCCGGTAATAGTTTATGCGAGAGCACGCAACAAGTCCCACGAGGAGCTCCTGAGAGCGCTTTGCGTATCCAACCTCGTCACCACACACCTGAAGACAGGTATCGGCAGGCTTTCGGCATACTGCGGAGCCGTAAGCGCGGGCTGCGGAGCCGGAGCAGGCATAGCTTATCTGCAGGGAGGAAAGGTCGACGCGGTAGCGCATACAGTCGTAAATTCCATCGCCATCAATTCGGGCATAGTCTGCGACGGAGCCAAGGCGAGCTGCGCAGCGAAGATATCCGTGGCAGTTGAGGCCGGCCTTATGGGTCTTTCGATGTACAACAAGGGCAACCAGTTCTTCGGCGGCGACGGCCTCGTCAAGAAAGGTGTGGAAAACACCATCAGCGTGGTAGGCAGACTGGCAAGATTCGGAATGAAGCAGACCGACGAAGAGATCATCCGCCTGATGCTCGAGGACTAAGTCGGAGAGTCCGATTAATTCGTTCTTTTTGGTGACATTGCGCATCGCCCTGTGATATAATCTTACGGCTAGCGCGATGCGCCGGCATATTTCAATTCCAAAGGAAACAGGCATGAAAGACATAGAGATCAAAGAGCTTTTCAGAAACACC
>JAFUGO010000143.1 GCA_017469325.1 Mogibacterium sp.
CGGCCCCGTGACCTCAAGGCAGACGGTCTCGCCCTGTTCTTTGAGCGATCTGCACGCGTCAAGGACCTCTGCCATCCTGCCCTTTGTCACATCGATATCCGGAAGCTCCAGGACATCGTCGCAGGACTCGCATATAGGGTCTTTGGCCCTCGGTCCCGTGTTGGCATCTCCGTAGTTGAGCACGGCTCCCATCGCCTCTGCCTCTACCGTGCGGCAGAAAGGCAGCAGGCAAAAAGCCGCGTCATCGTGTTCCTTTATCGCCTTTGCGAGCACCTGCATGGTGCTGCTGTGCATATATGCATCCGGAAATTCAAGGCCGAGCCCGGAAGTGACTTCGGCGCTGATGCCGACCGAATTCGAATATGTGCATTTGTATTCTCTTATTTCTCCCATCAGGATCTCTCCTTACTGTGTTCTGATCGCCGGTCCTAAGCGAATGGATCTTCGCTGAGCGCCGGTTCTCTTATGTCTTTTACGCTCTCCAGAAGCAGCGCCGTTATCTCGGTCCTTCCCGCTGCCGCAGATCTGGACAGGTATTCTTTTAGCGCGTCGTCGCTCAGAAGCTTGTTTTCTGTCATATATCTCACGGCTCCGGCGCTTCTGCGGTTGATCGCCAGGTCAAGGAAGGACTTCTGCCTTTCTCTGATGTAGTTCCCGATCACCTCAGCGTCTTCGCCTTCAGCCTCGCCCGCCCCTTTGAGCGGATCGCCCGCGTGCTCTTCCATGTAGGTCAGCACGGCTGTGTATCTGGCCGAAGCCGGAAGCAGCTCGATCTGTTTCGGGCTTATATGTATCTTTACGAGGCTCCGGCATCCGCTGAGCGAAGTCCGGGCCACCTTTTTTACAGAAGCGGGAATGCTGAGTTCCGTCAGCCCGTGACAGTTCTCAAACATGTCCGTGCCCAGCATCTTTACGCCGCCGGGCAAAGTGATGCTCCTAAGCTGCCAGCAGTTCTGGAACAGCCCCGCCCCGAATCGCTGCACGCTCTCAGGCATGCGTATCTCTCTCAGAGAATAGCAGTTCATGAAAGCGTAGTTGCCGATAGCCGTAACGGAATCCGGGATGTACAGCTTCTCAAGCCTGTCCGAACCCGCAAAGGCCAGCTCGTCTATGCTCTCAGTGCCTTCGGGCACGCGGTATTCAGTCTCTTCACCCTTATACTTCTGCGACATCTGCCGGTCATCACTCCTTCGCGAAGGTCTTTACGGTCTTCAGTACCGTCTGTACGTTATTGAGCGGTGATCCCATTCCGAGTCCGCATGCAGGCGAAATGATATCCGAGCCGTTGCTGTAGCACGCTCTTGTCAGCTTCTCTACTGTCTTCTCCTCCTGCATCTCGATGGCGAAGGTGCTCACGTTGCCCATGATCACCTTTTCAGGCAGGTTCTTCTTTGCCTCTCTGAGGGATACCACCGCGTCAAAGCTGAACGCGTCGCTGTGGATCTTTGCCACCTTGTCGTAAACGGACTTCATCTGTCCGCAGATGTGGACTATCATCTTTGCGCCCCTTGCCTGAACGGCATCGACCACCTGATTGATATATGTGACCGCATATTCATCGAAGAATCTTGGTCCGAGGATCTCGCCCGTGCCGCTCGGGTCGGACAGAGCGATAACATCCGCACCGGCATCGATCATCGCAAGAGCGAATCTGATGAGGTCATCCGTCACGAACTGCATGTACTCATGCGCGAGCTCTCTCTTCTGCCTGAGCTGCTTGTAGTATCTTGTCGGCTCGCAGACAGAGCTTGCGACGCTGACAGGTCCGACGATGTTGCCGATGATAGGAACATCTTTCGTCTCTGCCCTCAGAAGCCTGATGGCATCGAGAGTCACCTTTGCTCTTCCGGCCTCAAGATCCATAGGCGTGAGCTTTTTATAGTCCTCGACGGTGTCGATGGCATATCCGGTCACATGCGGCTCAAAGTACTGAGTGCCCATCGTGCATGTCGCGCCGAGAGCCTCAGCTTCGACAGTCATGCAGAATGGAACACCGTAATTCTCGAAGCAGTCGTTGTCGTATATCGCCTTTGCGAGGTCAGCCATCATCCTGGCATCCGTGTGAGCCTCAGGCAGATAGACTCCGCAGACATCCTGCAGAGCCTTGGTCACCATGTTCATCATGCCGCCCGGGCAGATGCAGGCCGGCCTGTCGGTCTTCATACCGGACAAAATCTTAATTAATCTCTCATTTGCTGTAGTCATTTATCAGTCCTCTGTTTCTATTTGAAGGATGGGAATATGAGGCATTCGGAGAGCAGACGCTCGTAGTTATCTGTCGCTCCGAGCTCCAGATAATCCATGTCGTGAGCCAGCGCCTCCATCTGCTTCTTCACCGTCCCCGACATGAGCGCCATATACGCGCCTGTCTTTGAGGTGTTACCGACATATTCGATGCGGTCCTCCACCTCGAACGGCAGGATTCCCGTGCCGGTGATGCTCTCTGCAGGCAGATGAGCTCCGAACTGTCCGGCGATGAGGACCTTGTCGAGATCTTCCATGCCTATGCCGGCCTTTCTGAGCAGCGCCATGAAGCCAGAAAGGATAGCGCCCTTCGCGAGCTGCACCTGACGTATATCGCCCTGGGTTATGTAAAGCGGCTCGGTGTCTCCTGAGCCTTCCGTCATCCTAAACGACCTCTTTCCTTCATCGTCTACCGAGATGTACTTCGATCTGTAATCATCGGCATCGAACTTGTCCGCTTTTACGAAGGCTCCGGTCTTTCTTACGATCCCGGTCCTCAGGAGCTCCTTTGTGACCGTGAGGATACCGCTTCCGCAGATGCCCGCAGGCTCGCAGTCTCCGATGATCTTGAGGTCAAGGCCGTCTTCGTTAATGTGGATGTCCTCGATAGCGCCCTCCGCGGCACGCATTCCCGAGCTGATGTTCATTCCCTCGAGAGCCGGTCCCGCTGCGCATGAGCACGACATCAGATGTCCGTCAGCCGCGAGCACGATCTCGCCGTTCGTTCCGATGTCTATGAACATTACGTTGCCCTTTCGGTTTCTTAGATCGCACACGTAGGCTCCCGCAACGATATCCGCTCCTATATATGCGGATACCGAAGGCAGGCAGTAGAGTCTGGCTCCCGGTGCGGCCTTCAGTCCGATGTCGGCTGCCCTGACGTCTTTTGCGCGCGCGAATACCGGCGCGAACGGAGCCTTGCCTATCGGCCTCGCGTCAACTCCCATGAGCATATGCATCATGGTGCAGTTGGCTCCGACAGCCACTTCGTAAATGCGGTCCTGGCTCACGCCGTTTTTGTCGCAGACCGACTTCACCATCTTGTTGATGGATCCGACTATCGCCTTCTGCAGCTTCTCTCTGCCGTCTTCAGGATTCTCTATCTCATAGGTGATCCTTGTGAGAACGTCGAGTCCGAAGAACTTCTGGGCGTTGATCTCAGATGCGTGTCCGAGCTCCTCACCCGTGAGCATGTCGACCAGCGAGCAGACTACAGTGGTCGTTCCTATATCTATCGCGACTCCGTACAGAGCGCCTGTCGTGTCGCCCGGCTCGAGCGCGATGACTTTGCCGTTATGGAGCACGGCCGTGTACTCTCCCGGCAGCATCGAATGCTCGTGCAGCGCCGTAAAGTCATATCCGAGATATCCGGTGGCGCCGTCGTGTCCGACCAGAGCCTCAGCGCCGACCTGTAAGATTATCTGGTTCTCGAACGGAGTCTGATCGGCAAGCGTAGGCTTGTGGATAGTGACGGGCATCTTGGTGATGTCCGGCTCGAATTCGAAATCAGGCATGTAGCCCGAAGCGAGCACGTCGTGCTTCTTTTCTTTCTGAAGGAGCTCGATGCTTATATCCGAAGCAGGTATAGTAAGGCAGGCAAGCCTCACGCCCTGTTCGATCTCTTCAGCCTTAAGTATGCCTCTCTCGGTCTCACCCGGGACTCCGGCATCTCCTTCCGTAACTTTTACTCTGCACTTTCCGCAGAGTCCCTTGCCTCCGCAGGCGTTGTCGATAAACAGGCCCGCGTCGAGCATGGCTTCCATCAAATTTTTGCCGGAGGCAAAATCATATTGCTTTCCCTCCGGCATTACTTTCAGAATTGGCATTACTGTTGATTCCTTTATTGATTATTCAACTCCGCAGAGTCTCTTTGCGACTTCTACCGCCTCGACTGCGTTTCTGGAATATCCGTCAGCGCCGATATCCTCAGCATACTTCATCGAGATAGGGCTTCCGCCTACCATTACCTTTACGCTGTCCCTGATACCCTGCTCTTTGAGTTTGTTGATGACCTCTCTCATTCCCGGCATTGTTGTGGTCATGAGTGTCGACATCATGATGAGGTCTGCGTCGACTTCCTTGGCCTTCTCTACAAAGCTGTCAAGAGGAACGTCTCTTCCGAGGTCGTACATCTCAAAGCCCGCAGTCTCCATCATGATCTTTACGAGGTTCTTTCCGATATCGTGGGTGTCTCCCTCGACTACACCGATAAC
>JAFUGO010000144.1 GCA_017469325.1 Mogibacterium sp.
GATAATCCCGGCCTGTATCATCGCTGTCAGTACTCACTGTTGAGTTGATAGTACTACTGCGTATGATGCGCTCGACAAAGTCATAGGTTTTCTCGTCGTCGCTCAGCCCGGCAGAATCCGAAGCCTTCTGCTTCCATATAATAACGGAATAATCCGCTGTCCCGGTGGCCGTCCAAGCTGCGTACAACGTGACGTCTTTTGTCAGCACGATCGTTCCGTTATGTACGGAAATGCCCAAATCATCCGTGTCGTCAAAATCATCAACAAGGGTTCCTGCCGCGTCCGAGATCCTGACTGCCGAAGCAATCGTTGCTTCTTCCTTGCCCTCTTCGCCCTCCAGGGTGGCCCCGGCATACCAGCCGGCAAAGGTATACGCGCCGCTGCTTCCCGCGTCACGGGTCGGGATATGGTCAGCAAGGCTCGCAGGACCTGCTCCGTCAAAATAATATGCCTCCGGATAATAGGTCGCGCCAGAGCCGGAATAGCCGGAATAGAAGGTGATCCAGTATACAGGCGTGAAAATCGGGTAGAGTTCCTTGTTCCCGGTAACAGTGATGGTATCACTCAGCCGTGAGACCGCTTCATCGAGATCGTTGTTCGAGGCACCAGGCGTCGTAATCGGTTCTTCGGACCAGCCGGTAAAGACCATCGTGTTGCCGTTGCCGTGATAGCTGACGCGGTAATTGCTGATGGTTATATCAACAGAGCCTCCGGTCGTCTCCTCACGGATCGTGTAAGCCACAGGGAATGTGCCTGTTTCCGGATCGTACTGATCGTGGAGAACCAGATACGCATAGCCTTTGAATTTTGCGTAGAGATGAACCTCTTCGGTCTCTGTGATTTCTGGTATGTTGTCAAAATTGTATGCTTCAGCAGAGAAGACAGGATCCGCAGCCCCTGCTTCACGGATATCCTCATACCATCCCGCAAAGGTGGCATTTGGATCCTGAGGGTTCGTCGGATTCTGGGGAGCAATGGGTTTTTCACCGTTTTTGATGGTCTGCGTAAAGGTAGTCTTTCCGGAATCCGTATATAACGCATACTCGACATACTCGCCAAACTCATTAAACGTATAGAACCGATACGTGCGTAGATATGTCGAGCCAATAACAACGTACACCGAGAAGCTGTCGGTGGTGAATTGGACAGTTTCTCCGTCTATGATACTGTTCACATCGTAAACGGTGAAGCCCTCTGTATTTTCGTCTTCCACGAAGTGGAGTACGTCCAGATTCGCATAATCATTCAAAGCCTCGCCAACGAGGCGAATGCTTACGGTTACGTCGCCGACAGGCTCATAGACAGTACTGTGGTCGTTTTCATCCACGATCCGGATGTCGAAAACCCTTGAAAGCTCGATGCTTTCAGCCTCCGCTCCGACCTTGGCAGCACCGGCAGCTACGTATTCCTCGTAGCTCGCCTCGCCCGGCTTCAGCTCAGAAACCATCAGAGCAGTGCCTTGCATGGGAATACCAGACGTGTTTTTATACGTCACTTCGATTTCATATGTATTTCCGTCGGAGGCATCAATGGTCTCAGTCAGCTTTGTCTCAACGATCGCGTAAATGGAAAAGCTCTCCGCCTCAAAGCTGATCTCCCCGTCCTGCGCGATCACAGTCGCCACATGCTCCGGCTCTGCGGCAGCGTCAGCGAGATGATAGACGTCCAGCATGTTGTTGCCGAAGGCTGCGTCGATCAGGTGTACCTGGACCTTATCGCCCGCGGGCTGCCAGGTGTGACCCTTTTTCTGTTGGTTGGCATTCGGATAGATGTTGATGTCATAGGCCGCAAGGACGTCCTCCCCGTCGATCACCACG
The DNA here is from genome assembly GCA_017469325.1 of Mogibacterium sp. The sequence continues at coordinate 1,818 of JAFUGO010000144.1, forward strand.
GCGACAGGAATGGCTTCGACCACCGCGTTGCCGGGCATCTTGCCGGTGAGGTACAAGGCGTCGTTGGCCCAGATCGCGTCTCCGGGCAAAAAATCCTTCAGTTCGACCGGCGGATCCTCTTCTTCCTCAGGAGCGGTATAGGACAGAGTAAGAGAGTGGCGGTCCTTGCCGTTGGTACTGACCAGAGTCAGCGTGGCGAGGGTAAAGCTGTCCTGCGCAGTCAGCGTGAAACGCGCAAAGCCGTTTCTGTTCACGCGGCTGCCCGAGAGCTTGAGGCTCGCGTTGTCCACGGCGACGTTGTAGTTGTTCTGTGTGAGCCGGAGACCAAGCGCCTGGAGAATATCAGACAGATAGACGGTCGGAACGGGGAAGACATAATCAGCCTTGACGGGAGTCTCGACGAC
>JAFUGO010000145.1 GCA_017469325.1 Mogibacterium sp.
CATCGTTTATTACCTCCTTTGCTCTGAGATACGGTTGGTAGCCACTCTCATGTTAGCATTGGAGGTATTATTCTTGAAGCTAAAGCACTTCTTTCTCACCGGCATAGCCGGTGGTTTAATCGCGCTGAAGCTACAATAAAAGAGGCGCTCTTTCGAACGCCTCCCGTGTTACTGTATTCTGCCGTAAGGAAAATTATCTTAACGGCTCGTGCGCAGCTTCTCTGTAAATTATTTCCAGCAATCTACCTTGTCGTCTGTAAGGCCGATGTCTGCAGCGTGGAAGTGAGGTGCTTTGCCGGCCTTCTTCTGAGCTGTGTAATCGTTGAGTGCCTTGATAGCTGTCCCGCCGAGGATAGCGATAGTAGGAATGTTGCATACTACCATCAGGCCCTGGAACATGTCAGCTGTATCCCATACGAGACCTGCGGAGGAGATAGCTCCGAGGAATACGAGGACGATAGCGATAATTCTGAAGATGATCAGCTCTGTCTTGTTCATGTCTCTCTTGAGGATGAATGCAAAACAGCCTTCGCAGTATGAGTAGTTTCCGATCAGTGTGGTGAATGCGAACAGTGACATCGATACAGCGATGAAGATAGGTCCGAATCCGCCGAGTGTTGTGTGCAGGCAGCTCTGTACATAACCTGCTGCGTCAGCTCCGCCGTCCTCGAGTACGAAGTTTGCAGGAGAAACGCCTGTAGTGGACAGGCACATGAATGCTGTAGCTGAACAGATCAGCAGTGTATCGATGAATACGGACAGTGTCTGTACGAGTCCCTGCTTAACAGGGTGCGCTACATCAGCCTTGGCCGCTGCGTTTGGAGCAGAACCCATACCTGCTTCGTTGGAGTAGAGACCTCTCTTGAGACCCCACATGATGCATGATCCTGTGAAACCGCCGAAGATAGCCTGGAAGTCGAATGCGCTTCCGAAGATCATTCCGAACATTGTTCCGAGGTTCTTTGCGTTCATCACGAGTACTACGATCGAGATCAGTACGTATGCAACGCCCATTACAGGAACAAGAACTCCGGTAACGTTGGTCAGCTTCTTCGCACCGCCGAGAATGATGACAGCGAAGAGCACTGCGAGGATGATACCGATGATCATCGGAGTGGTCTTCTCATGATAGAAGCTGAATGTAGCGAATGTCGACTGCAGGTTGAATGCAGCGAGCATGTTGTATCCTACTGCGTATGTGAAGATGATCAGTACGGAGAAGATGATTCCGAGCCATCTTGCTCCCAGAGCATTCTGCATGTAGTAGGAAGGTCCGCCGTAGAATGTTCCGTCATCAGCTTTCTTCTTGTAGATCTGAGCCAGTGTGGACTCGATGAAAGCGTTTGCTCCGCCGAAGATAGCTGTAATCCACATCCAGAAGATCGCTCCCGGACCGCCGAGGATGATGGCGGTACATACACCGATGATGTTTCCTGTACCTACTCTTGAAGCGGTGGAAACCATCAGGGCTCCGAATGACGAGATCGACTTGTCATCCGAAGGCTTTTCAGTAACGACTCTGCACATCTCGCCGAACATGCGGATCTGTACGCCCTTGGTTCTGATCGTGAAGTAGATACCTACAGCGATCAGGAACAGCGGTACGATGTACGGCTGATACAGAATGTTGTTCATGAAACCAACAAATGAACTCATAATGCTTCTCCTTATAATTAACCTTAAATAATACCTTTAACCTATACAGGCTTCTGCATGCTTAATACAGGCACGCAAAAAGCCTCGTGTTGTTAAATATATTAACAAATCACGAGGCAATTTGTCTATAAAGACAGCGAAATTTGTATAAATGTATACATTTTAACAATCTACTGTCCGTTTACTTCCGATTTTTTATGCTGAATTTGCGTCAGACTAGTCTGCAAACAGCGGTGTCGAGAGGTATCTGTCGCCTGAGTCAGGCAGAAGCGCCACGATGTTCTTTCCCGCGTTCTCCGGTCTTGCTGCAAGTATCGATGCCGCCTTGAGAGCAGCGCCTGAAGAAATACCTACAAGTATGCCCTCAGCTCCGGCGAATCTCTTCCCCTCTGCAAAAGCATCTTCATTATCTATAGTAAGGACTTCATCGTATACAGATGTGTCGAGTGTATCAGGCACGAATCCTGCACCGATGCCCTGGATCTTGTGAGCACCTGCTTCACCCTTTGAGAGGACCGGGCTTGTCGATGGTTCTACTGCGACCACTTTGACATCCGGGTTCTGCTCCTTGAGGAACTTGCCTACGCCTGTAAGTGTTCCGCCTGTTCCGACGCCTGCAACGAAGATGTCTACCCTTCCGTCTGTCTGATCCCAGATCTCAGGACCTGTTGTCAGGTAGTGAGCTTCAGGGTTTGCAGGATTGACGAACTGTCCGAGTATCACAGCGCCCTCGATCTCATTTTTGAGTTCCTCAGCCTTGGCGATAGCTCCCTTCATTCCCTTTGCCCCTTCGGTCAGCACGAGCTCAGCGCCGTATGCCTTCAGCATCGTTCTGCGCTCTACACTCATGGTATCCGGGAGTGTCAGAATAGCTCTGTAGCCTCTTGCAGTTGCAACTGCAGCCAGACCGATACCCGTGTTGCCGCTTGTAGGTTCGATGATGGTTGCTCCAGGTCCGATGATGCCTTTCTCCTCTGCATCTTCGATCATTCTTAGAGCGATCCTGTCC
>JAFUGO010000146.1 GCA_017469325.1 Mogibacterium sp.
CACCGACTGTGCCGATCCCGCATGTATGTCTGCGACAAAAGCGAATGTATGCTCGCCGGTAAGACCTTCGGCCTTCCAGTCGTGTGTGACCATGTGTATGCTCCAGGCGTTGACCGCGCCATATGCTGTCAGAGCTACACATCCGGCAAGGCTGAGCGCTGCTATGAGTGACTGTATGCAGCTGTGTTTGTCCTCTTCGCTGCCGCCGATGCTCTTGACTTTGCGTATCACGAACTCGATGACGCTTGCAGCCGAGTCAGCGCAGAGAGCCACATATGCCGCGCAAAGTATGTCTCCATGCCTGTATGACAGTTTGCACTCGATAGCTACAAAGAGCAGAGCGATAGCCGGGATAAGCAACAACTTAAGTAAAAATATGACCGTCCTTATCACTCTGTGCTTTTTCATCCTGAGCGGTATCTGTATCGCAAACAGTACCGCCCAGCATGCCAGTATCTCAAGCAGCCATATATAACTGATTTTCATTTATTATTTTGTCCTCCTGTGTTGACCGGCCTGAAACTTCAGGTCAAATCAATTGTAGCACTATAAACCGCAGGAAACAAACTTCTGCCCGGCAGTTTCGCACGGCAGCGCCCTGATGCGCATATAGCAAAAGCCCTCCGGATACATATGTACCGGAGGGCCCTTTGGTCATTATTGTGCAGTTTTTACTACTTGTTAGCTGCTTCCATCTGTGCAGCAACCTCTGCAGCGAAGTCTTCTTCTTTCTTCTCGATGCCTTCGCCTACCTCGAATCTTACGACCTTGACAAGGGAGAGATCCTTATCTACGGACTTAAGATACTCAGCAACAGTCTGCTTTCCGTCCTCAGCTCTTACATAAGGCTGATCGAGCAGGCAGATCTCTTTGAGCTGCTTCTTGATACGTCCGTCAACGAGGCCCTTGAAAATCTTGTTCTCGGAGATCTCCATCTTTGCAGCGATAGCGAGACCGGCGAGTCTTGTCTTTGCCTCATCCGAGAGGAAGTTAGGCAGATAGTTGAAGTTGAAGCTCTTGTCTGCTCTCTTCTCTGCCAGGATGTCGATATCGGCCTTGTCCCATACTTCTCCTACCTTCTCGAGGAGTCCGTTCAGGATCGGCTTTGGCAGTGAGAACGGATCGTTCAGTGCGCTTTCAAGAGTGATCTTGCTCAGGCTTGCAAGCTCTTCTTCCGAGATCTCATCTCTGCTTACATACTGAGGGTTCATAGCTGCTACCTGCATAGCAACGTTCTTGAGAGCTTCTCTGTTAGCGTCGTTGTCTGCGCCGTTTGCAGCAACGATAACGCCGATGTTTCCGCCGCCGTGGATATAAGTGGCAAGGACTTCTCCGGAAGCCTTGTCGATCCTTCTTACCGACATGTTCTCACCGATCTTTGCGATGAGAGCTGTCAGAGCTTCGCCTACTGTGGAGCCGTCAAAAGCCATAGCCTTGAAAGCGTCCATGTCATTGCTCTCTGCTTCAAGAGCAAGCTTAGCGAGTCTCTCTACGAATCCGATGAACTCGTCGTTCTTTGCGACGAAGTCTGTCTCGGAGTTGACTTCTACAACAGCAGCTGTCTTGCCGTCTTCTGAGCATGCAGTCCTTACAAGACCCATTGCAGCGATTCTTCCGGCCTTCTTGGCAGCCTTCGAGAGGCCCTTTTCTCTCAGAACTTCTACAGCTCTGTCCATATCGCCATCAGCTTCGACCAGAGCCTTCTTGCAGTCCATCATACCTGCGCCTGTCATATCGCGCAGTTCTTTTACCATCTTAGCTGTTACAGCCATTGTCTCCTCCTTAATTACTCTTCGTCTGCAGCTTCCTCTTCTGCCTCGGCTTCTTCAGCCTCTGCAGGAGCTTCCTGGAAGCTCTCACCCTGTTTTGCCTCGATGATGGCATCTGCCATGCAGCTTACGATCAGCTTTACGGCTCTGATAGCGTCATCGTTTGCAGGGATAACATAGTCAACGTCGTCAGGATCGCAGTTGGTATCTACCATACCTACTACAGGGATACCGAGGATAGCGGCTTCCTTGACAGCGATTCTTTCCTTCTTAGGGTCTACTACGAAGATAGCTCCGGGCATACCCTTCATGTCCTTGATTCCGCCCAGATATTTCTCGAGTTTGTCGGCCTCTGCCATCAGCTTCAGTGCTTCCTTCTTGGCATACTTGTTGATTGTGCCGTCTTCCTGCATCTGTCTGATCTCAGCGAGTCTTTCGATTCTCTTGCTGATGGTCTTGTGGTTTGTGAGCATTCCGCCCAGCCATCTCTCGTTTACGTAGAACATTCCGCATCTCTCTGCCTCATCCTTGATGGCAGCCTGAGCCTGCTTCTTTGTGCCTACGAAGAGAACCGGCTTGCCGGACTCGCCGACTTTTCTCATGAAATCATACGCGTCATCGATAAGTCCCAGCGTCTGCTGAAGGTCGATGATGTAGATTCCGTTTCTCTCTGTGAAGATGTAAGGTTTCATCTTCGGATTCCATCTTCTTGTCTGGTGTCCGAAGTGTACGCCTGCTTCGAGCAGCTGTTTCATTGATACTACTGACATTTTATAACCTCCGGTTAATTAAACTTCCACTGAGCCCTCGCTCTTAAGCTAACGCCTTAAACCCGTCGTTTCAGGGCACCGCGGCAGGCTTCAGTGTGACAAATAAATACGGGCGCGCATAACGCGCGCCCATACATTATATGAAACTACAGTACTGATTGCAAGTGTAAACAAGTACTTTTTTTGCGCCATAGAATCCTTCTGCTCGCTAGTTTTCGGATCTGCCATTGCATCCTCAGTCGCTTGCGAGCGCGGGGAGTTTTCGACGTCGCTGGGGGTACCGGGACTCCGTCTCAAACATCCAGCCGCTTCGCTGCTCTCCATCAGTGCAGCTGGCAAGATCCTCAAACACGCTCGCGTCAGGACTCCATGGCGCAATAATAATTTGAGTTACTATACCAGCGCCTTGCTTTTCCATTTGCCTCTCTTGTATACGGCAAAGGTCATAGCAGCACCTATGAGCCATGTGATCAGCAGCGATACGAACATCATGTAGAACTGTCCGTGAGGGTTCTCAGGCGACCTGGTCATGCCCGTCATGAGATATGCAAGCGGTACTCTTATGATGACGGTCGAGATCATAGAGAGCCACATCGGAGACAGCGTATCGCCCGCTCCGCGCATGATTCCCTGAAGGCACTGTGTGACCTCCATCGCGATGTAACCCGCGC
>JAFUGO010000147.1 GCA_017469325.1 Mogibacterium sp.
GCCATATCTGCTGCGGCATTCGTGGAGTACCACGAGAAGTGGTGGGAGCCCGCGGCCGGAGCGGCGCTCGGACTGGGTGTATCGCTGGCAGTGCTCCTGCTTGGGATGCTTCTCTTCAGGACGGGCAGCCTGGGCGGTGCAGACATCAAGTTCTTTACATGCATGGGCCTGGTCACAGGGCGCACCGGCATAGCGATCATATTCGTCCTCACCACGCTTATGTTTGCCGTTTATTCGGCAGTGAGGATAGCGACCGGACAGGGCAGCATAAAGGACCGCAATCCCATGCTCCCTTCGGCATGCGCAGCCGTCACGGTATATTTTCTGTTCCTTTTCAACATAGGGGACGACCTGATAATGAATCTGTAAGATGATCAAAAACGTACTGATCAAAATAGAATATGACGGCACCGGCTTCAGCGGATGGCAGATACAGCCCGACGCGCGGACGGTCCAGGGCGAGATAGAGCACGTGCTCAAATACATCGCCGGGCATGACGTGCATATACACGGGACGAGCCGCACTGATGCCGGAGTCCACGCACTCGGTCAGTGCGCGACATTCGACTGGGATTCCAACATGCCGGTAGAGAAGCTGCCCGAGGTAATGAACCGCAGGTTCGGTGCGGGAGGCGCCGGGCGGAGCGGGGCCCCGGGAGACATACGCATACTCTCGGCCGAGGTCATGCCCGAGGACTTCCACGCGAGGTACAGCTGCAGGGGCAAAACGTACCGCTACATCATAGACAAAACGGGCGACATATTCGTCCGCAACAGGGCATTCCAGTATCCCGGAGCGGACAGCCTGGACATAGAAAAGATGCGCGAAGCAGCCGCTCACATAGTCGGCACACACGACTTCAAATGCTTCGAGACATCGGGCGGGACACCGCGCGAGACCACCGTAAGGACGGTCAGCAGTCTCACGGTCAGCGAAGAAGATAATTCCATCATAATCGAGATAAGCGGCGACGGTTTTCTGTATAATATGGTAAGGATAATCACCGGCACCCTGGTGGAGGCCGGGGACGGAAGGCGCACACCTGAGAGCGTCAGGGACGCCATAGAGAGCCGCGACCGCGGCAAGGCGGGCTTTACGGCACCGCCGCAGGGATTGTATCTGAAGGAGATATATTTTTAAGTGTATAAAGTCAGGATAGACAAATTTGAAGGCCCGTTCGACCTTCTCATATACCTTCTCGAGAATGCGAGGATGGACATATATGACATAAAGGTCGCGGAGATAACGGAGCAGTATATCGGCTATCTCAAAGAGATGGAGGAGCTCAGCGTCGAGGTCGATACCGAGTTTATCGTGCTCGCGGCCGTGCTGATACGCCTCAAGTCGCGCATGCTCCTGCCTAGGATCAGCGAGAGCGGCGAGATCGAGATGATAGAAGATCCGCGGACCGAGCTTCAGGGCAGGCTGCTCGAATACATGCGCATAAAGAAGAGCGCAGAGATGCTTGCGGAGGCGGAGGAATACAACCTGGCCATCCACGAGAAGCCGGCCGAGGACATCTCCGTCTACCTCGAGAATCCTGATGAGATACTTCAGGTCAGCGACGAGCAGATGGTGAGCGCGTTCATCCAGTTCCTGACAAAGAAGCGCAAGGTGGAGGAGGTCACAAGGCGCTACAGCAGGGTGCGCCGCCGCAAGGAGACCATAGAGTCCCGCATAAACGACATGACTATCCTGCTCGAGAAGCGCTTCGGCGAGGGAAGCGGCAAGGTGCTCTTCACGGAGCTCCTGCCTGAAGAGCCTGACAGATACGACATCACACTCAGCTTTATGTCGCTGCTCTCGATGATAAAGAACCAGGGATACGACGCCGAGCAGAAAGAGAACTTCGGCGAGATAAACGTGATAAAAAAGGACAAGGCGAATGCCGCGGCTGAGGTAAGCGCGGCAGGCGACTGGGAGAACTGATATGTACAGCAAAAAGACAATGAAATCCGCACTCGAGACCATGATGTTCATGTGGGGCGAGCCGCTCGAAGTAAAGGATGCGGCCGAGGTTCTCGAGGCAGACAAAAAGGAAGTAAGAGAGCTCTTCGCGGAGCTTCAGACAGAGTATGAACAGGAAGGCCGCGGCATACGCATACGCGAAGTCGACGGAGCCTTCGGATTCGTCACGCACGCAGAGAATGACATGTTCGTCAAGAAGCTGTGCACACCGGTCAGAGTAAGAAGACTGTCGCAGGCAGCACTCGAGGTGCTCGCGATCATCGCATACCGCCAGCCGGTCACTAGGTCAGAAATCGATTCCATCAGAGGCATCAAGAGCGAGCGCGTCATAGACGGACTAATCGACAAGGGTCTTATCGAGGTCTCGGGCAGATCCGAGGGCGTGGGCAGACCGCTCATCTATGCGACAACAAAAGAATTCCTCAAGAAGTTCGGATTCACTTCGCTCAAGGACCTCCCGGAGGTGCCTGAGTATGAAGAGATGAGGCGCGAGCGCGAAGAGGAAGGCTACGGCCAGATGGCGATAGACTTCAGCGAAGGCGGCGCCCCGGGCGAAACGGGAGCAGAAGAGACAGCGGAGGCTTCCGTAATATCAGAGGCAGAAGCATAACGAAGACGGCAGCAAAAAACAGGAGCAATATGCGGATCAATCAGTATATAGCCGCGGCAGGCGTATGCAGCCGCCGCAAAGCGGATGAACTTATAGAAAAGAAACGGGTGAAAGTCAACGGCGAGCTTTTGACTTCGCCCGGTTATCATGTACAGGACGGTGACATCGTTGAGGTGGACGGTACGAGGATAGAGCCTGCGGACCGCAAGGTGTATTACCTGCTCAACAAGCCGGCGGGCTACGTCACATCGACAGCCGACAAAGAGGGCAGACCGGTAGTGACCGATCTTGTCCCGGATGAGGTGCGCGTGTTCCCGGTAGGGCGCCTCGATTACAACACCACCGGACTTCTCATACTCACAAATGACGGCGAGCTCTCAAACAAGCTCATGCATCCGTCTCATGAGTTCAGCAAGAGATATCTGGTGAGGGCACAGGGCATAGTCACCATTAAAGAGGCCAGGCAGCTCGAGAAGGGCGTCGACATTGGCGGCTTCGTGACATCGCCTGCAGAGGTGCACCTTCTTAAGCACGACAGGAATTCGACCGTTGCGGAGATAGTCATACACGAGGGCAAGAACCGCCAGGTGAGGAGGATGTTCAAAGCCATCGGGCACCCGGTATTAGAGCTCTGCAGAACGGGCCTCGGCAACCTCGAGATAGGCAGGCTGGCCATCGGAAAGTTCCGCAAGCTCAGCCCAGCCGAAGTCGAGTACCTGAAGCGCGTTTGAATGCTTTCTGACATATTTAATCAAGACAATAAAAAATGCTCAGCAGGACGAACCCTGCTGAGCGTCTGTATTTGTCTGTATTTGTTTCACTTGCTCCGCGTCATGCCCTTAAGAAGGTCTGCCGTGCCTGACGGTTTCCTATTCTTCA
>JAFUGO010000148.1 GCA_017469325.1 Mogibacterium sp.
AGGGCCGTTTTATCGCGCCCCGGATTTCTCTATGTTATAATCGGATAAAAGATACTGGATCTGATGAGGGTATCATTATGAAGGACTATACGATCGCAGATTTTCTGAAAGAGAATGCCGGCAAAGACAATGTGTCTTTTCACATGCCGGGCCATAAGGGGCGGAGCGCTCTTTACGAGGAAGCCGGTTACGCGGAGCTTCTGAGGAACGCGGCCGCCTGGGACATTACGGAGATACCGGGGGCGGACTCGCTGTTCAGCCCGCGCGGAGCTCTGCGTAATGTCATGGATAACTACGCAGAGCTGTATGGCGCACGCCATACCGAGCTGCTCGTGAACGGCTCGAGCGCGGGCATCATTGCCGCCATCATTTCGAGCGTTCCGGTCGGCGGCAAGCTCATACTCGGCCGCAATTCCCACCACGCCGCTTTCAGCGCTCTCAGGCTCGGCGGCATCAACCCGGTTTACCTGCGTCCGGAGACAGACCCGGACTTCAATATCGCAGCAGAGATCTCCCCTTATGAGCTAGAGGAAGCTTGCGAACAGAATCCGGATGCCTCCGCGGTCCTCATCACAAGCCCTAATTACTGCGGGATGCTGAGCGATATAGACGTCCTTGCGGACATCGCTCACGACCACGGGATGCTGCTCATAGTGGATCAGGCGCACGGCGCCCATCTCAGGTTCTTTGACTACGATGCCGAAAGATGCAGAGAGGACGGCGGGTATATTCCGCATCCTAAACACGCCGCGGAATCCCTCGGAGCGGACATCGTCATAAACAGCACCCACAAGACCCTTCTCAGCTTTACCGGCAGCGGCATACTCAACATATGCGGAGATTCCGTGGATATAAACGCTGTCAGCGAGACCCTGAGGATGGTGCAGACGACCAGCCCGTCGTATCTTCTGATGGCGAGCCTGGATATAAATGAAAAGATAATGCGCAATAACTGGCGCCGCATCATAACAAGCTGGAAGGAAGATCTGACCGGTTTCTACAAGGGCGCTTCAAGGATAAAAGGCCTGACCGTCGTCACCGGCAGCGGCGCCAGAGGATCGGGCTCACAGGATGAAGATGTATTTGCTCTCTACAGGTACAGAGAAGGCCCTGATCCGACAAAGATCAACCTGAGCATGTCCGAACTCGGGCTTTCGGGCGAGCGCCTAGAAAAAGAGCTGAGGTACAGAGGCATAATCACCGAGATGACTCACGGCGAATACGTCCTCCTGATGACCGGAGCCGGAAACACCAGAAGCGACTACGAAAAGCTGCTCGATGCTCTCGAGGATATCGCTTCCGGCTACGGGATCGGTACGCACATCGACCGCACGCCGCGCTCCTTCGATGATATCAGGCTGGATTACGCGGATGTCCCTGTCGACGGTGAATATGTGCCGCTCTACGAGGCGGTGGGCAGGGTCCTCTACGACCCGATCGTCACCTATCCGCCGGGGACCCCTATCGCCTGCCCGGGCGAGGTCCTCTCGATGGAGGTCATCAGCCACATCTCGGATATACTCGAAGACGGCGAATATATAACAGGCGTTGACGACGAAGGAATGATCAAAGTCGGCACCGGCTACTGATCAGGTCCGCTACTTTATAACTTCGCGGCCGTTCATGTACGGACGAAGCGCTTCAGGGATCACGACGCTTCCGTCCTCCTGCTGATAGTTCTCAAGGATGGCGGCGACCGTACGACCTACCGCGAGTCCCGAACCGTTCAGCGTATGGACGAATTCAGGCTTGGTGTCCTTGTCTCTCTTGAAGCGGATGTTAGCGCGTCTTGCCTGGAAGTCCTCGAAATCCGAGCAGCTGGATATCTCTACGTATCTGCCGTAGCTTGGCATCCAGACTTCTACGTCATATGTCATCGCCGAGCTGAATCCCAGATCGCCGGTCGAGAGCCTGACTACCCTGTACGGGATGCCGAGTCTCTTCAGAACTTCTTCAGCATCGTTCGTCAGCTTCTCGAGCTCTTCATACGAGGTCTCAGGTGTGGTGAACTTGACCATCTCCACCTTGTTGAACTGGTGCTGGCGGATCAGGCCTCTGGTATCTCTACCGGCCGAGCCGGCCTCTTTTCTGAAGCATGGTGTATATGCCGTGTAATAAAGAGGAAGCTCCTCCGCCGACATGATCTCGGAAGACCTGAGATTGGTAACAGGCACCTCGGCTGTCGGTATCAGGAAGAAGTCTTTTGCAGGGAGATAGAACATGTCGTCCTCGAACTTAGGCAGCTGCCCCGTTCCCTTCAGGGCTTGTCGATTTACCATAAACGGCGGCAGAATCTCTGTATAGCCCTGCTCTTCCG
>JAFUGO010000149.1 GCA_017469325.1 Mogibacterium sp.
AATATTATATTAGCACAATCGTTCACTATATAAAAGAATAAAGGTTTCCTTCTCTGCCGGGCTGAACTTTCTCATATCATATCATGCAGCCTGAGGATCAAATCTCTCAGCTCTGCCGCCCCCGGCTGTCCGGGAGCCGATGCGCGTGAAGCAGCCGCAAATGTCACAGATGAGCCGAATGCCTCACATGCGATGCGGCTCATGACTCCGAGCTTTCCCATTGAAATGGCGATCAGCGGCTTTCCTGTCCGGTCCGCGGCATCCGAAGCGGCTTCCAGAAGAACAGCCACATCCTGCCTGTTTTCAGGCATCACGGCTATCTTGAGTATATCCGCTCCGAGGTCCCTCATACGCAGCAGCCGCCCTGTGATCTCACTCTTATCCGGAGTCCTCTCAAAGTCATGGCTGGATGCGACGGTCCTGACTCCGGCAGACCTTGCTTCTTCAATGATCTCCTTTGCGGTCTCTTCGCCGCATGAGAGTTCGACATCGATCAGATCTATGCTTCCGCTCCGGATCGCATCGATACAAAGATCCCGGTAAGTCTCAGGATCTACCGGCAGTTCTCCGCCTTCTTCAGAAGTCCGGAATGTCATTATGAGCGGCATGCCGCCGATCATCGCCCTGATCTTCTTCAGGATGTCCCATGTCTTCTGCCGGTTATGACATTCTTCATACCAGTCCGCCCGCCACTCCGCCATGTCTGCGGGCACTTCAAGGACAGCACGGGTCTCCGCGAGTATCTCCTCTTCTGTCCTCCCCATGACCGGTACGCATATTTTGGGAAGTCCCTCTCCTATTGAAATGTTTCTTACTTTAACGGCATCCACTGAAAGCTTCCTCTTATTTACCGGATAAGGTCACATATAGTCCTTTGCGGCTTTGTAATTGCCGAATACATCGAGCTCTCTGCAGTCATAGCGGAGTCTCCTGAGGGCTTCCTCAACATTCGGATCTTTCAGGTTCCCGGCAAAATCCAGGTAGAAGCAGTATTCGAAAACTCTTCCGAATATAGGTCTGCTCTCCAGTTTAAGGACGTTTATGTTGAGCGCGGCGAATATACCGAGAGCGTTATAGAGCGATCCCGGCGTGTGCCCTGTCACCATCCTGATGCTGACCTTGTCAGCGTTGTCCGGATAAAACTCTCCCGAAGTCATGCAGAAGAACCTCGTCATGTTGACATTGTTGTCCTGGACATGTTCTTCGAGTATCTCCATCCCGTATGTCTTTGCAGCGAGCTCGCTCGCCAGAGCCGCTTTGCTGTGGTCTCCGAGATCACGTATATAGCTTACGCTCAGTGCTGTATCCTCATGAGCATGCGGCTCCATCCACGGATACTTTCTGAACAGCTCCTGACACTGCGAAAGCGCCTCCGGATGGCTGTACACCTCGCGGATTTCCTCAAGCCGCGTGCCCGGATTCGCTATAAGGCACTCCCTGATGGGCACTACCACTTCTCCAACCACATGTATATCGTATTGTCTGAAATGGTCATAAGTCCTTGCGATTATCCCGGTCGTCGTATTCTCAACGGGGAACATCGCGTAATCGATCCTGCCCGACTCGACATCCGCCAGCATGTCGATGAAGCTGCTGTAGCAGCACTCCTCATAATCCTCCGTATATCCGATGCTTTCGAGCCACATCTTAAGTGCGGCTTCGCTGAACGCTCCTTTTACTCCCTGATACCCTGCTTTCAATCTTGTCCTCCATACCCTTTAGAAATAACGAACTTAAAGCATATCTGCTATCTCGTATATCATTCTCTCGGTCTTCTCCCAGCCGAGGCAGGCATCCGTTATGCTCTTGCCGTATACGCCTCCGTCGACCGGCTGGTTTCCGTCCTCTATGTAGCTTTCGACCATGAACCCCTTGACGAGCTTCTTCACATCGCTGTTGTATCTGCAAGAAAGCAGCACTTCCTTCATGATGCGGGGCTGTTCGAAAGGATCCTTCCCGCTGTTCGAATGGTTGCAGTCTATGATCACGCCCGGATTGGACAGTTCTCTCGCGGCATAAAGCTCTGCGAGGTGACACAGCGTTTCATAATGATAATTCGGATGGACCACTCCCTGTCTGTTGACATATCCTCTGAGTATCGCATGCGCGTAAGGATTGCCGTATGAGTGTCCCTCCCAGCCTCTGTAGATAAAATCGTGCTCATGCTGGGCCGCCATTATGGCATTCATCATTACGCTCAGGTCGCCGCTCGTAGGATTCTTCATTCCCACAGGACATTCGATGGCGCTTGCAGTAAGACGGTGCTGCTGATCCTCCACGCTTCTCGCTCCGATCGCGACATAGCCGAGAAGGTCATCGAGATACTTATACATCTCCGGATACAGGAGCTCATCGGCACACGCAAATCCGGCTTCGTTTACCGCGCGTATATGCAGCTCTCTTGTTGTTATTATCCCTTTGAAGAGATCCGGGCTTGCGTTCGGATCAGGCTGATGCACCAGTCCTTTATAGCCGTCTCCCGTAGTGCGCGGCTTATTTGTGTATATCCTAGGGACTATCAGCAGCTTGTCGCGGACCTTCTCCTGCACGGGAACGAGTCTGGAGATATAATCCATCACGCTCTCTTCGTTGTCCGCGGAGCAAGGCCCTATGATAAGCGCGATCTTATCGCTCTTGCCCGAAAAAAGGTCTTTGAGCTCTTCTCTTCTGCCGGTGACCACCGACTTAGTACTGCTGCTCAGAGGGAACATCTTCTTTACCTCAGACGGAACAGGCAGTCTGCGCTTGAATTCCATATTCATATAGCTTGGTTCTCCTTATACTGTATTACTCCTGCGCTCCGCAGCGTTTCAAAGAAATCCGGGAAGCTCTTGGCTACGGCCTCCGCTCCTTCTATCGTGCCGCCTGTCTCTGAGCACAATGCCGTCAAAGCCATCACTATGCGGTGATCGTTATGACCGCTCAGTATCTCCGCCGGTTTTGACATCCTGTTGGAGACGCGTATATTGTTATCGTTGATTTCAACATCGACCCCGAATTTTGCCAGTTCTTCCTTCATAGCTGCGCCTCTGTCAGACTCCTTGATCTTAAGCCGGGCAGTCGCTCTGAGGACACAGCCGTATCTCATTGCCGCATATGCCATCAGAGCAGGTCCGAGGTCCGGGCAGTCGCTTATGTCTAGCTCTGCCCTGCCTTCATCCAGCATTATAAAGTATTCTTTGCATATCCTGTCTCCCTGCAGACTGTCCGGATCAAGCCCGCACACATCTGCACCGGCAGCCATAAGATATGCTCCGTTCGACCAGTCTCCCTCGACTGTGATCTCTGCCGCCTTATACTGCTGACTGCCCGGGATCCTGAGCGTCGTCTCATCTTCCCATACGGCCCGTACGCCTGAAAGCGAAAGAGCGTTCAGGGTCATATCTATATACGGTCTGCTTTCGACAGGAGGCTTCAGGCGTATGACGCTATCCTCTTCCATAAGCGGCAGGGCAAACAGCATACCGCTTATGAACTGGCTGCTTACGCTGCCGTCCATTACGTATTCGCCTCCCCGCAGGTTTCCGCACACGGTCACGCCCTCACCTGACCTGATGAGTTCCGTTTCTCTTTCTCTGAACAGATCCTCATATACCGACAGCGGCCTTTCCATAAGCCTGCCGCTTCCGGTCAGTGTGATCTTACGGCCTGTAGCAGCCGCAAGGGGTATCATGAACCTCAGGGTGCTGCCGCTCTCCCTGCAGTCAAGGACAGTATCCGCCGCATTGCGGGGATCCGCTCCGCATATCCGCAGCAGCATTCTCTGCCCGCCGTCTATCGCGGCCTCCGGGTCTTCTTCCGCACTTATTCTGACACCGAGCGCCCTAAGGCAGTCTATTGTCGCAAGCACATCTTCGGAAAAGGCCACGTTACTGACCGTGCTCTCGCCACCGGCCAGCGCGGCGCAGATAAGATGCCTGTGTGCCATGCTTTTGGAAGGCGGAGCCGCAACAATTTTTCGGCGATTCGGGTCATTTTTGCATGCCGTCACTGTGATCCTCAATGCATCGCCCTCCATATCTCTTCTGCTGTTTCCTGCGGAGTTCCGCATACGCGGATACATATATCCGCTGCTTCTTC
Organism: Mogibacterium sp.; assembly: GCA_017469325.1. The sequence goes on from JAFUGO010000149.1 coordinate 4,081, forward strand.
ATAAAGCGCATGCCGCGCCTCATACAGAGCCCGTATCTTGTCCATGCTGTCCGCCAGAGGCCTGTCTTCTGTCGGTATAAGTTCATCCGGCGATCTGTCGAGGAATACTATCGTGCCGTTTCTGTGCAGGTTTTCCACGTTGGCGGCTCTGAGCACCGCCCCTCCGCCGGTCGATATTACCGCTCCTCCGGTCAGCGATGAGCGGTATATCACATCGCTCTCAAGATCACGGAAGTGACCCTCCCCGAAGCGGCTGAATATTTCAGTTATCTCCATCGAGGCCTCGTTTTGTATAAGCTCATCGGTATCTGTAAGATCTCTTCCGAGCTTCTCCGCAAGGATGGATCCGACAGTGCTTTTGCCGCTTCCGGGCATACCGACCAAAACGATATTGCTTTTCTCTGCAAGCACCTCTCGATAGATCCTGTCCGTCTCCGCATCGTCCACCGGAGTCCCGGTGAAGAGCTCGGCGGCCTGCATGGCCTGCGCGACAAGCATATAAAGTCCGTTTTCTGCCCTGATGCCCTTCTTTTGAGCACAGGATACGAGCTTTGTCATCAGAGGGTTGTATATAACATCTATAACGCCTTCAAGGCAGCTGAATCTGCCCGGATCCACGGGCATCCCTTCAGTGTCCGGGTACATGCCCGCCGGGGTCGTATTGATGATGATGCCCGCGCCAGCATACTTCTCATATGCCTCTTCATAAGTGATGGCTCCGTTCCTGCTGCTGCGGCTCATACGTACTGCCTGAGACGCACCCATATCCAGCGCGACACGTTCCGCTGTCAGGCTTGTCCCTCCGGATCCGGCTATCAGCACGGTTTTACCGCACGGGTCGGCTCCGGCTCTTCCGATAAGCTTTTTCAGTCCGCCGGCATCGGTGTTGTATCCCGTAAGCTTTCCGTTTCTGTTTACTATAGTGTTGACAGCGCCTATCGCTCTCGCAGTATCGCTGATCTCATCGAGGTAAGGTATCACGGCCTGCTTATACGGGATCGTCACATTTATCCCGTCAAATTCTTTTTGCTCAAGAAAACCCGGCAGCATATCTGCAGCCAGTTCCTTGAGCTCATATCCGTATCTTCCGAGTTTTTTATGTATCTCCGGTGAAAAGCTGTGCCCCAGTTTTTCACCGATCAGTCCGTATTTCATAGGCCGGTCCTTTGTATCATTCGTTTCCGGACAGCCAGTCCGTTCCGTATCTGAGCGCCAGCATGTCGCACAGCATGATAGCTGTCACAGAATCGACCACAACTCTGGCGCGGTGGATTATCGCAGGGTCGTGTCTGCCTCCCGTAACGGTGACAGTCCCTTCGCTGCGAAGGAGATCTACGGTTTCCTGCTCCACATGTACAGACGGGGTAGGTTTTACCGCACATCTGAACATGACCGGCATGCCGTTGGTAATGCCTCCGTTCACCCCTCCGTTATTGTTTGTGCGGCTCAGCACTTTGCCGTCTTCAATATACAGAGGATCGTTATATTCGCTGCCTCTGGCATCTGCCAGGTCAAAGCCTCCGCCAAACTGGACGCCTTTGATACCCGGTATCGAGAACAGTCCGTGAGCCAGCATACCTTCCATAGTGTCGAACCACGGCTCACCGACGCCCGCCGGCAGGCCCGTGACTGCAGTCTCAAGCACGCCGCCTGTACTGTCTCCGTCTTCTGCCGCCCTGAGCACCGCCTGTTCCATGGCTTCCGCAGCCCTGTCGTCAAGCACTGCGAAGCGTTTCTTATTCAGCAACATCAGTTCTTCGTTAAGAACGTTCACATCACCGGAAAGCGCTCTGTCACTTATACCGCCCAGTCTGGCTATATGTGTCCCTACCGTTATATTCTTTCCTTTGAGCGCGGTCAGAGCTATTGCACCGGCCGCAGTCAGAGCAGCCGTCACTCTTCCGGAGAAATGGCCGCCTCCGCGGTAATCCTCATGTCCGTGATATTTGACGAAAGCGGTATAGTCCGCATGACCCGGCCTCGCCGGACCTCTGGAGGACGTATAGTCACTGCTCTTCTGTGACGTGTTCGGAATGATGATGCATACCGGAGTACCTGTGGTCACTCCTTCATAAACACCGCTGACTATGCTGAACTCGTCCGCTTCTACCCTCGGAGTAGATATCTTCCCGTACGGCCTTCTGAGCTCCAGCTGCGAAGAAATAAAGCCGGTATCTATCCTGATCCCGGGTGCCAGTCCGTCTATAACTGCTCCGACCGAAGGTCCGTGGCTCTCACCGAAAAGTGTCACCGCTACGCTTGATCCAATCGTGTTCTTCATAATCTCCTCAAATCAATATCTGCATTCTGCCGCGAAGTTCTTCCGGAGTCATCGGTTTTACCGATGCCGATCCTATCTCTTCAACGCAAACCACTCTTATACTTCCTTTGTCCATCTTCTTGTCATGAAGCATAGCCTGCAGCACAGCTTCCGGGTCACAGTCTATTGTTACAGGAAGGCCAAGCGCATCCAGCACACGGACCAGCCTTTCCCTGACCTCAGGAGAGCACATCGGTATCATGCCGGCCGCTACACACCAGCCGTGCAGCATGCCTGTCACGCTCTCTATACCATGCCCTATCGTATGGCCGAAATTAAGTATCCTCCGTCGTCCCGATTCGCGTTCATCCTCTTCAACGACAGCCTTTTTGACCATAAGCGCCGCCTCAAGCAGCCGCTCTACATCCAGCTTCTGCAATATATCATCCCGGTTTTCGGCCTCATTACAGACCTCTTCGATGTATTCAAACAGCCGGGCATCCGCTATCATTCCGGCCTTGATTATCTCTGCAAGGCCGCTCAGGAACTGATCACGCGGAAGAGTCTTTGTAAGATCCGGATCTATCAGGACCATGCGAGGCTGCCAGAAGGCTCCCGCGATGTTCTTGGCTCCGTCCAGATTGACAGCGGTCTTGCCGCCTATTGAGCTGTCGGCCTGCGACAGCAGCGTGGTCGGGATGTTATAGAAATCTATGCCGCGCATATATGTCGCCGCCGCGAATCCCGCCAGATCGCCTGCCATCCCTCCGCCGACCGCTATGACGCAGTCGCCTCTGGTGAACCCTTCTCTCAGCATTACAGTCAGCAGCTTCTCCAGCTGTCTCAGATCCTTGCTGCCTTCACCCTGAGGGACTGTTACCGTTACGGGATGTCCGCATCCGGAGGAAACCGTGCTGATATACTCTTCAGGCACACCGTCATCGGTGACTATCAGGCACCTGCGTCCGGTATCGAGAAGGCTGTTAGCTCTCTGTATGCATCCCCGCTCCAGGATCACGCGATATTCTTTTCCTTTTATATCTATACCTATCTCCACAGGCATCTGCTCCTTGTTTCTTACAGGCTGATCTCTCTTATCTCAGAGACCATGCCGGCGATCTTGACGACCGGACATGACGCGCTGAGAGCCCTCTTGATGCGCTCAGCGTTTTCATTGCTGCAGGCCCCTTCGATCTCGGCATAAAAGTAATAATTCCACTGCAGGTTTTTGAGAGGTCTTGAGCGCAGTACCCTCATATTGAAGTCATACGCACTTATTATATTGATAGCCTTGGCAAGCCCTCCTACCTCATCCTTGACAGTGAACATGACGAGAAATGCGTCACTGCTGTCGCCTTTATCCGGATTGTTTTCCACGCGGGATAACACGGCATAGCGGGTCGTGCTTTCTCCTGCCTTTACGTCATATATGTCGTTGACGTGCAGATCACCCGAGAATATGAGGTCATATACCTTGCCGACCTCTCCCGAATAGCTGTTCTCAAGAGGCAGCACCGCGAGTTCGCACTCACCGTCCGCAACAGCCTTATATGCCTCACGGCATTTATCATACACTACTATGTTGCCGTCAGGGAATATGGCTTTGGCCGCATTCTGGCCCTCACCGCCGGCAACTCCGGCACAAGCAACATACATCCCGTTCATAAGGCTGCGCTGCCATCTCTTGCTGATATCCATAAGATCCTGCTGAAAGACTATATATGAAGACCTTATGCGGTCATTTTTTACCCTGGTGCTGTGTTTTTCAATTATTCTCTGCTCGCGATCGAGATCTTCGACAGGCAGGCCTCTCTCCCTTTTATAGTTTGCGACCTCCTCCACAGCCTGCATCCCTTTTTCAAAAAGATCGGCCATCTCATTATCGATAGCATCTATGCGTTCTCTGATCTCCCTTATCTCCCTTGTTTCCATTATCCCCCCCGTTTTCGCTGAATCAGCAGGCTCATGTACAGAAGTTGTATGTATCGTTTAAGAAAAAGAGCCGGCCCATGAAGGACCGGCTCTCTCAGTTTATTTATACATCAGGAGCTGCCTTCAGGCATCACAATTACCGGCTGCTGTAGCTGCCGTAAAAGAAAAGCCCAAAAGCATATGCTGAATTGTTGATTTTCATAAAAGAATCCCCTGTTTTGTTGTATTTATATGTACTTTA
>JAFUGO010000150.1 GCA_017469325.1 Mogibacterium sp.
ACTTCTCGCAGTAAACGACTCCGTGATAGCTTTCATCAGGAGTTGTGAGTCCCGGATACTTGTCGGCATGAGCCATCCAGTCGAAGTTTCCGCTGTCGACTACGACGCCGCCTATTGTAGCGCCATGGCCTTCCATATATTTAGTCGTTGAATGAACAACGATATCGCAGCCCCATTCGAAAGGTCTGCAGTTGTAAGGTGTAGCGAATGTATTGTCGATGATCAGAGGAACCCCGTGTTTGTGAGCTGCCTCTGCGTACATCTCTATATCGAATACGGTGAGTGCAGGATTTTGGATCGTCACTCCGAATACAGCCTTTGTGTTCGGCTTGAATACCTTGTCGAGCTCTTCCGCTGTGATGTCAACAGGTACGAATGTGACCTCGATGCCCATCATAGGGAATGTCGTGTTCAGAAGGTTGAATGTGCCTCCGTAGATCCCGGACGATGCGATGATGTGATCGCCGCATGTAGCGATATTGAAAAGCGAGAAGAATGTCGCCGCCTGTCCCGATGATGTGAGAACAGCAGCGGTGCCGCCTTCGAGGGCGCATATCTTCTTGGCAACCATATCGTTTGTCGGGTTTGCCAGCCTGGAGTACATATAACCGTCGGAGTCAAGGTCGAACAGCTTTGCCATCTCGTCGCAGCTGTCATATGTATAAGTAGTCGACTGGATTATCGGAAGCTGTCTCGGCTCTCCGTTGCCCGGTACATATCCGCCGTGTAAGCAATTTGTCTCTATTGCGTGATCCATAATTTATCCTTTCCCAAATATAACTTATAAACAGCAAAAAAGTTTCCGTCGTCTATCATATCAGATAGACGACGGAAATTCAGCGTTTTTTCAGCATAATCTCTTAAACGGATCAGTCACAGTCATTTGCTCTGTTCCTGTTTTCAGACCATACCGGATAATACTTGAAGATAAGATTATCTCTCTCCGGTTCGATCACTGTGTATCCGCAGTTCTGTTCGCTTGCGACTCCGAATGTGTCGTTGCAGATATTTACCAAACCCTGAACGGTAGCCTGCGAGAAGCCGTCCTTCAGCTTGAGCGGTCTGCCGGCAAGGCTTGCAGTCATTCTGCAGAGCATCTCTGACTGGAAGCCGCCTCCGCAGCCCAGGATGTACTCAGGATCGTTTCCGCTGATCTCGATCAGCCTTCTCAGCTGCTCGTATGTAGCGCAGGCAATGTCTGCGAGTACGGCGTACATAAGCTCGTACCTTGTCACGTTTGTCTGAAGCGGGGACCTCATGAAGAATCCGCCATTTCTGAGTCCTCTCTGCTTGTAGAACAGCAGCGATGAGAACGATGCGGTGCAGGCCACTTCCGTGAGCTCCGCGTAATGCTTCTCGAGTTCTTCATAGGATATGTCATCGCAGAACTGAGACTTCATGCGCTGGTAGTTCATTCCGGTGACTCCCGGGTTCATCTCTATCTGGAAGGTGTCTCCGCCGAGATTGGCCTCTGTCCACACCCTCTGCTCTTCATCGTAGAAGAACTCATCCTTGAGAGTGACTACAGGCGATGTTGTTCCGGAAACGATGGCGACGTCTCCCACTTTTATATCGGTCTGTTTGATACCGATCTGGGTATCAGCTCCGCCGATTATGAAAGCTGCGTCATCGCTCATGTGGAAGCGCGTTCTGAACTCATCCTTGATGGTTCCGAGTTTAGCGCCGGCCGGAAGAAGCTCAGGCAGGATATCGTGATCGATCCCGTACCAGTCGCAGATGTCCTTCGACCAGTCCTTCTTTGTAAGATCGTAGAGCTGGGATTCGGATGCCATGGAGTATTCCATCGATACTGAACCGGTGAAAATGAATCCGATCCACTCGCTCAGGCTGGTGATCTTGCTTATGCGGGCATACTGCTCAAAGTACTTCATCTTGAGGCCGAGGAGCTTTGCAGCTCCGAAGTCCTCAGTCACCCACTTGCCCGAAAGGCGGTAGATCTCCTGCTTGTTGCCGATGGCTCCGACGTACTCGCGTCCGCGGTTGTCGATGTTAGGGAGTCCCATGAAGCACTCACCTTCCGCATCGATGAGCACGAAGCTCTGGCGTGCGGCTGCTGCGGATATTCCGTTGATCTCTACGTCAGGGAACTCAGCGATGAGTTCGTCACAGCCTCCGAGCAGCATCTCTTTCCACTCGTCAGGCATGAAGTACTGAGCGTCTTCATAGCTGTTGTCCCTGTAATATGTGTTGAAGTATGATCTCAGTCCGAGGATCTTTCCGTTTGAGTCAACGAGAGCGACCCTGCTGTTGCCTGTCCCGAGATCGAACATCAGATAATGTTTCATTTAAAAATCTCCTTGTTATATACGGCTTTTTCGTAATCCTCTTTTGACAGCCATGCCTTGATGCCGCTGCTGAGGATCTCTGACTGGTGGTCAGTTACCTCGTAGGAGGCTCCGCAGATATGCGGTGTGAGAAGAACGTTGTCAAGC
>JAFUGO010000151.1 GCA_017469325.1 Mogibacterium sp.
ACCATGACCAACGAAGGAAACGGCCGTATGGTCGGCACCCTTCCCAAGATCCATCTGTACGTATTCGGTATCGAGAAGTTCGTCAAGAGCCTGACCGATGCCCGCTATATTTTCAAAGCGCTCCCCCGCAACGGCACGGCGCAGAGACTGACCGCCTATCTGTCCCTGTACACCGGTTCCACGGAAGTCTGTCTTGACAAGGATACCGATGAGAAGGGCCAGAAAGACTTCTACTGCGTGATCCTGGATGATCCGGGAAGACGCGAGATCCTCAAGGACGAGTCGTTCCGTGAGATTTTCGACTGCATCCGCTGCGGCGCATGTCTTGACGTATGTCCCGCCTTCGCACTCCTTGGCGGCCATGTATACGGCAGTAAAGTCTATACCGGCGGTATCGGCACGCTGCTGAGCCACTTCCTGGTATCCGAAGAGCGCGCAGAACAGATCCAGAATATCTGCCTGCAGTGCGGCAGATGTAAAGAGGTCTGCGGCGGCGGCCTGCACATTCCGGAAATGATCATGAAACTGCGTGAGCGCAGCATGGAGAAGCATCCGAACCCGACCTATAAGTTCGCACTGGATGCTGTCAGCGACAGAAAGCTCTTCCACTCCATGCTCCGTATTGCATCCGTTGCTCAGCCCGCATTTATGAAACAGGGTCAGCCTATGATGCGTCACCTGCCCATGTTCCTGTCCGGTCTGTCTGAAGGCAGAAGCCTTCCCAAGATCGCCCAGGTTCCTTTCAGGGATATTTTCCCGACCATCGAGCAGGATGTTCCCAATCCTAAGGGCAAGATCGCGATCTTCACCGGATGCCTCCTCGACTTTGTCTATGTGGACATCGCAAAGGCGGTCATCAAGGACCTCAACTCCATCGGCTATATTGTAGATATGCCTATGGGTCAGTCCTGCTGCGGCGCGCCTGCCACCTATATGGGCGACAGAGAAAACGCCAAGAAGACGGCGGAGCTCAATATCAACGCAATGGCTGCCGAGAACTACGATTATATCGTTTCCGCATGCCCTACCTGCACACATCAGATCAGAGAGTACGAGCAGTTCTTCCAGGATGATCCCGAGATGCTGGCCAAGGCCAAAGAGCTCGGCGAGAAGAGCTACGACTTCTGCAAGCTGTTCCATATGCTCGGCGGTCTCTCCGACGAGGGCGACGGAAAAGAGCTCAATATCACCTATCACGATTCCTGCCACCTCAAGAGATCCATGGGCGTGTTCAATGAGCAGAGAGAGCTGCTGACACACACCAAGGGCGTCCATCTCACCGAGATGAAGGAAAGCGATAACTGCTGCGGATTCGGCGGAACCTACAGTATCAAGTTCCCTGAGGTCGCGGCGCCGATCCTCGAGCGCAAGGTTGAACACATCAAAGAGACCGGCGCGGACACCGTAGCTGTCGACTGCCCCGGCTGCATGATGCAGATCAGCGGCGGTCTTGACGCGAGAGATATTCCGATCGACGTCAAGCACACTGCTGTCATCATCGCCGAGAAGAGAGGCCTTATGTAATACAGATGTCTGCGCGCAATGCGCTAAGACATGGAGGAAAACATGATCAGTGACTGGATGGACAGCGTCGAGTCCGACATCGCTCGGATCAGCGCGCATCCCTACGCCGGAACGCCGGTCGGGGATGTGCTGGACTGGGCGGCCTGTTCGAAAGGCAAGCGGATCCGTCCGATACTTTTGATCCTATGTTCACTTTACGGTCCCAATTGCCTCGCGCACAAGAACCGCCTGACGCTTCTGGCCGCCATGATGGAGGTCACGCACCTGGCTTCCCTCATTCACGACGACATCGTGGATGAAGCCCCTTTTCGAAGGGACCGGGAATCGGTGCAGCGGCGCTTCGGCAAAGATGCCGCCGTCTATGCAGGCGATTATCTCATCGCTCGCGTCCAGTATTATCAGGCGCAGGAAAACCTGCATGAGGCAGGGATGCTCCTGGCGGATGCGATCCAGCAAATGTGCGCCGGCGAGATCGGGCAGGCAAGATGCCGCTACCGCGAAGACGTCACAATGCAGGAGTATCTGTGCAACATCCGCGGCAAGACCACAGCACTCTTTCGTGCCTCCTGCCGGATCGGCGCTCTCGAGAGCGGCTGCAGCAAAGAGGTGATCGAACAGCTCGACAGGCTCGGAGAATCGCTCGGCTGCA
>JAFUGO010000152.1 GCA_017469325.1 Mogibacterium sp.
GACTACTATGAAGGCGACAAGAACGAGTTTGTTATTGATGCGTCATCAGGTTCGATCGTAAGAGACAACAACAAGTGCATACTGTGCAGAAGATGTACGGCTGCCTGCGAGAAGTATCAGAGCATCGGCGTTATCGGTGCAAACGACAGAGGTTTCGCAACACACATCAGCAGCGCATTCGAGCTTCCTCTCGCAGAGACAAGCTGCGTAAACTGCGGACAGTGCATCGTTGCATGCCCGGTTGGCGCACTGCATGAAGTAGACGCTACTGCTCCTGTAAAGGCTGCTCTGGCAGACCCTACAAAGCACGTAGTAGTACAGGCTGCTCCATCCGTAAGAGTCGGACTCGGCGAGTGCTTCGGCATGCCGATCGGCGCAGAGGTAGAGGGCAAGCTGGCTGCAGGAATGAGAAGACTCGGATTCGACGCTGTATTCGACACCAACTTCTCGGCCGACCTCACTATCGTTGAGGAAGCCAACGAGCTGATCGAAAGAGTCACAAACGGCGGAGTGCTTCCGATGATCACATCCTGCTCACCTGGCTGGATCAAGTTCATCGAGCATTACTATCCTGAGCTCCTTCCGAACGTATCGTCCTGCAAATCGCCGCAGCAGATGTTCGGCGGTGTCGTCAAGACATACTACGCAGAGAAGAAGGGCATCGATCCTAAGGACATCGTTTCCGTATCGATCATGCCATGCACAGCCAAGAAGTTCGAGTGCGGCAGAGACGACCAGTCTGCAGCAGGAGTACCTGATGTAGATTATGCTCTCACAACAAGAGAACTCGGCAGAATGATCAGCGAGGCCGGTATCGACTTCGTTAATCTGCCGGATGAACCATATGATGATCCTCTGGGCGAATCCACAGGCGCCGCTGTTATCTTCGGAGCAACAGGCGGAGTTATGGAAGCTGCTCTCAGAACAGCCGTTGAGTGGATCACAGGACAGCAGCTCGGCAAGGACCTGCTCGAGTTCCAGGATGTCCGTGGTGTTGAAGGCGTTAAGGAAGCAAGCTACAAGGTCGGCGACCTCGAAGTCAGCGTAGCAGTAGCTTCCGGACTTGCGAATGCACGTAAAGTCCTTGAGATGGTCAAGGCAGGCGAGAAGAATTACACATTCATCGAGATCATGGCCTGCCCGGGCGGATGCGTAAACGGCGGCGGCCAGCCACACGTACCATCAAGGATCAAGAACTTCATCGATGTTCGTGAAGTCAGAGCTAAGGGCCTGTATGACCTCGATGCTGACAGACCTCTGAGAAGATCTCACGAGAATCCAAGCATCAAGAAGATCTACGATGATTACTTCGGATCATACGGCAGCCACAAGGCTCACGAAGTCCTGCACACATCATATGTAGCAAGAAAAGTGAACGCAGATCACGAATAATGTACCTGTGAATGCGTTCTAAAGACTTCTAAGGAATCCAGAAGGGGCATCTTACAAAGGTGCCCTTTTTGCTTTGCCTTTTATGAACTCGCTCTTTGTGATAAAATACATTGGCGCGCGGATTTTGCACGCGCATTATTACGGTACTCTTACGGAGGATATAAATGATTCACGAAAACGCATGGACGACTTATGATGATAATGATCTCAAGGCTATTGAGGATCTCAGCGCAGGCTATATAGATTTTCTTAACAACGGAAAGACAGAGCGCGAGTGCACGAAGCTGCTCGTCGAGATGGCAAAGAAGAACGGATACCGCGATCTTGCCGATGTCATTAAGAATAACGAGAAGCTCGGCAAAGGCGACAAGATCTATGCCGTCAATATGGACAAGGCCGTGATGATGCTCAATATCGGCGATGATATTGTCGGTGACGGAATGAACGTACTCGGAGCTCATCTCGACTCGCCTAGGCTCGACCTCAAGCAGAATCCTCTTTACGAGACTGAAGAGCTTGCATACTTCAATACGCACTATTACGGCGGTATCAAGAAGTATCAGTACGTTACGATGCCTCTGGCGCTCCACGGTGTTGTGGTAAAGGCTGACGGAACAAAGATCAATATAAACATAGGTGAAAAGGAAGGGGATCCGGTATTCTTTATCAGCGATCTTCTTATCCACCTTGCACAGGACCAGCTGAAAAAGTCTGCCGCTACAGTCGTAGAGGGCGAGAACCTCGATGTGATCGTTGGAAGCAGACCGCTTGAAGGTGACACCAAGGATGCCGTAAAGGCAGCTGTGCTCGATATACTCAAGAAAGAATATGATATCGAAGAAGATGACTTTATCTCCGCAGAGATAGAAGCCGTACCTGCAGGCAAGGCAAGGGAAGCAGGACTCGACCGCTCCATGATACTTTCATACGGTCATGACGACAGATGCTGCGCGTATCCGTCAGCTTTGGCAATGATGGAAGTCCCTGAGGTAAAGACGACAGCTTGCGGACTCTTTGTTGACAAAGAGGATATCGGAAGCGTAGGCGCTACAGGTATGGAATCTCACTTCTTTGAGGACATGATGAGAGAAGTCCTC
>JAFUGO010000153.1 GCA_017469325.1 Mogibacterium sp.
AGTAGCCATATCCTTAGCGCTTACGTTAACGATACCGTTGGCGTCGATGTCGAATGTTACCTCGATCTGTGGGATCCCACGAGGAGCTGGTGCGATACCTGTGAGCTGGAATCTGCCGAGTGTGATGTTGCCGGCTGCCATCTCACGCTCACCCTGCATTACGTGGATATCTACTGCTGTCTGGTTGTCTGCAGCTGTCGAGAAGATCTGGCTCTTCTTTGTAGGAATTGTAGTGTTTCTTTCGATCAGCTTTGTAGCAACTCCGCCGAGTGTCTCGATCGAGAGTGAAAGCGGTGTTACGTCGAGGAGAAGGATGTCGTTTACTTCGCCTGTCAGTACGCCTGCCTGGATAGCAGCACCGATAGCTACGCACTCATCAGGGTTGATCCCCTTGAACGGCTCTTTGCCTGTTACGTTCTTTACAGCTTCCTGTACAGCCGGGATACGTGTCGATCCGCCGACGAGGATGACCTTAGCGAGGTCTGCAGATGTAACGCCTGCATCCTTCATTGCCTTGTGCATAGGCTCGATAGTTCTGTCTACGAGATCCTTTGTGAGCTGTTCGAATCTTGCTCTTGTAACGTCCATGTCCATGTGGAGAGGTCCGTTTGCATTTGCTGCGATGAACGGCAGATTTACCTTTGTTGTCTGTGCGCTCGAGAGCTCCTTCTTAGCCTTCTCTGCGGCTTCTTTCAGTCTCTGAAGAGCCATCTTGTCCTGTCTGAGGTCGATTCCGTTCTCCTTCTGGAAGCTGTCTGCCAGGAAGTTCATCAGAGCGTTGTCGAAGTCATCTCCGCCGAGGTGTGTATCGCCGTTTGTAGCGAGTACTTCGAATACTCCGTCGCCGAGCTCGAGTACGGATACGTCGAATGTGCCGCCGCCCAGGTCGTATACCAGGATCTTGTGGCTTCCTGTGTCCTTATCGAGTCCGTATGCGAGAGATGCAGCTGTAGGCTCGTTGATGATCCTCTTTACATCGAGTCCGGCGATCTTGCCGGCATCCTTTGTAGCCTGCTTCTGAGCATCGCTGAAGTAAGCCGGTACTGTGATAACAGCTTCTGTTACCTTCTCGCCGAGATAAGCCTCTGCGTCAGCTTTGAGCTTCTGAAGGATCATAGCCGAGATGTCCTGCGGTGTGTAGTCCTTGCCGCGGAGGTTTACTGTGTAATTCTCGCCCATGTGCCTCTTGATCGAAGCAACTGTGCCTTCAGGCTCAGTGATCGCGATTCTCTTTGCTGTCTCGCCGACGAGTCTCTCGCCGCTCTTTGTGAAAGATACTACTGAAGGTGTGGTTCTCATACCTTCCGAATTTGTGATAACTGTAGGCTCTCCGCCTTCAAGTACTGCTACGCAGCTGTTGGTGGTGCCCAGATCGATTCCGATAACTTTGCTCATTTGTATGTCCTCCTCGTAATTGTGAGATTTATTAACTATTTTTTATTTACGGCTACCATCGACGGCCTAATGACTCTGTCGCGCAGCTTGTACCCCTTCTGGAGCACCTTCGTTACAACGCCGTCTTCGGCGTCCTCTATGGTCTCTGTCATGACCGCGTTATGGACATTAGGATCAAATTCCTTATCCATTGCCTCTATCTCCGAAAGGCCGGCATTTCCGAGAGCTGTTTTGAGCTGTTCGAATATGAGCTCCATTCCCTTTGCATATGCCTCGATGTCGCCTCCGTCCGTGCTTAGCGCTCTTTCGAAGTTGTCGAGAACCGGCAGCAGATCGCCGATTATCTTTTCGTTCGCGTATGCGTGGATATCTGTTTTCTCTTTTGCAGCTCTTCTCTTGAAGTTCTGGAACTCGGCCATGAGCCTCATGTAGCGTTCGGATTCCTGCTCTTCGGCAGCCTTCGCGTCTGCTTCAGCCTCATCACCTGCCTTTTCGCCTTCTTCATTTGATCCGGCCTCAGATGTTTTTTCTTCGGCCTCTCCGGATCCATCAGCAGCTTCTTCACTGACCTCAGCCGCTTCAGCCTCAGCCTGTCCGGCTTTTTCTTCTTCGGCGGCATCCTCAATGTGGATCTGCTTCTTCTTGTCCTCTGACATCAGTAATGATTCCTTTCATGTATTAGTTTTAATGATCAGACTTATTTGTCTTTGCCGGCGTTGTCATCGCCCGTGCCGTCCGTAAGTCTGAATGATTCACTGAGGTTGTTTGTAAGGTATTCCATTATGGAAGTGACCTCGTCATACTTCATTCTTGTCGGTCCAATGACTCCGATCTTTCCTACCAGCTTGCCGTCAACATGATATGACGCTGTGATCAGAGTGCAGTCCTTCATGGTGTCGTTCTCTTCACCTATCGTGACCACGACACCGTCGTCTCTTGCGAGCATCTTCTGCGTGAACCACTCCTTCCGTGCGAAGAGCTCCATGAAATCCCTCGCCCTGTCGATGCTCGTGTACTCAGGAAGATTGAAGATGTTTGTCATGCCCTCCATGTACAGATTTACATTGAGCATGTCTTCGAGGGTCCTGAGGAAGCTCGGCATCACGTTGCCGCGCAGCGCGCTCATCGCTTCTATGTCGGAACCGACGTCGTCTATGATCTCACCCTTAAGCGCATCGTCCAGTGTGCGTCCCTTGTACGCGACTGTCATGTTTTTGCTCAGAAGATCGAGTGCCTCCTGAGTATAAGGAACGTTGAGCCTCAGAGTGGTGTTTGTAACGTTGCCGCTCTCGCCTACTATCATGAGTATGAGAGTGCGTTCATCTACCGGAAGAAGTCTTATGAAGCTGATCGTCTCATCGTTGGTAGCCGGCGTCATCGCGAACGATGCGAGATGAGTTATCTCTGACAGGAGCTCTGCCGCATGCCTTATGGTGCGGTCGAACTCATCGCGGCTTGCCGAGAGGCGGTCATTTATCATGCGCTTCTCTCTGACGGAGAGGTTCTTCTTTTTCATAAGGTCGTTTACGTACAGCCTGTATGCCTTGTCGGAAGGAACTCTGCCGGCAGATGTATGAGGATGGGTCAGATAGCCCATCTCCTCGAGATCTGACATCTCGTTACGTATCGTTGCAGGGCTGACGCCGAGATCATACTTTTTAGCGATCGATCTTGACCCGACCGGCTCGGCGTTCTCTACATAATCTGTTATGATCGCCTGCAGTATCTGTAATTGTCTTTCGCTCAGATCCATGTCTTGCCCCCTTAAGTCTATTTTTGTTAGCACTCGTCAGTCAAGAGTGCTAATCACTATGCATAATATACTCGCAGCCGTGCCCTATGTCAACATCTTTTTTCAGTTATTTCTTCCGCGTATCTGCGCTTTTTTCCGCACACAAAAAACCGGCGCTTTTTAAGCGCCGGAGTGAATGTTCAGAGTTCACGGATTGCCGAGTATATTGCTCATGAAATACGGGAGCATCTTTCTCCACCAAGGCCAGTCGTGATTCACATCGTAGCCCCAGTAATCCGCCCAGTGCGGTATTCCCTTGCTTTCAAATGACTCATGCAGCTTCTGAAGGTCGACTCTCATCTCGTCTTCCCATGCCCCCTGCCCGCAGCAGAAGATTATGTTGCTCTGTCTGTACAGATCGAGCCACTCGTGATCGTCAGGCATGTTAGGGATAAACTCTATAGGCGAGTTTGCGTATGTAAGGTCGTCCTTATATCCATGGAAGAAATAATTCGTATCGTAAAGTCCGCTGAGTGCGATGACTCCGTCAAAGAGGTCCGGACGTCTGCAGAAATAGTTCATGGCGTGAGTCGCTCCCATGCTGCAGCCCGTTGTAATGGCGCGCTCGCCTCCGCTGTACTGCGGAAGAAGTTCATCAGTCACATACCTGAACCATCTTTCCTGGAGCTCGAGTCTTTCACGCTCGTTACGCCCTTCTGCGGACCATGTCTCTTCATCCATGCTGTCCACGCAGAGCACTCTGAGCTTGCCGGCCTCGATCCACGGAGTGATCGTGTCTATCATTCCGAAATTGCGGAAGTCATATGTATGTCCGTTCTGAGGTCCGAAAGCCACACACAGTTTGCCGCTGTCGCCAAAGACTGCATGCTCCGTCTCACGGTCAAGTATCCAGCTGTATTCCTTCTTGTAATAATCGTTCATCGTCTGTCCCCTTTATTATTTTTCTACTCTTTTATGTATGAATTCGTTGAATTCATCGACGTCTTTCTGTGTATCCAGTACGGCTGTGTACATCTGGTTGCCCATCGCTCCCGATAATACATCAGGCATTCTCTCCGCCATACGCATGTTGTTTCCGTATTTTTCCATTATCTCCTCATGGCTGTGCACGTACTGATGGATATCTCTCCTGGATGCGTAAGCGCAGAATCTGTCTCCTCCGATGTCAGGCAGACGGCGCTCATTGAATGCGACCATCTCAGCCCAGATCTCATAGACGTCGGTGTTATGCGAAAAGTCCATCATGTCAGGCGTGTATCCGCCGGCAGGCCTCATGTTGACCTCCAGACCGACAAAATCTCCCACCTTGCCGAGGTTCTTTCTTGCCTTTGTGAGGCAGAAGAACTCAAAGTGTACGAATCTGCTCTTCACCTTGAATGCCTTCAGAGCCGCACGTCCGTATTTGCGTAGCTGGGCCGGGACTTCCGGAGTGGTGTAATAAGCCAGATCGAACCCCTTATTGACCATATCCGCGATCGATGGCGGGAACCAGTTGGAGCTCTCGAAGAGGACTTCTCCCTCCGCGTTACATATTGCATCGTAAGAATAGATGTTGCCGTAAACGAACTCTTCCATTACATAAGGGTGCTCCGGAAGATTATCGTAGAACCATTCGAGGTCGTTGTCGTTCTCCAGCTTCCATGTATCCGCGGCGCCGACTCCGATATCCGGCTTTACAATTACCGGGTATCCGCCTATCTCATCCAGAAAAGCTCTCGCAGACTCTATATCCGTGACTTTGTGGTTGCGCGCCGTAGGGATGCCCGCCTCCTTGTAGAAAGGCTTCATCGCGGACTTGCTCTTCCACATCGCGAGTTCGTCAGGCTGGACACCGGTCGTAATATTGAAGTCCTCCCTGAGTCTGGCATCCTGCTCGAGCCAGTACTCCGTGTTGGATTCGAGCCAGTCGATCTTTCCGTGCCTGAACGCAAGATACGCGACCGCACGGTACATCTGGCCATAGTCCTCCATGTTGTCGACTTTGTAATACTCAGTCAGAGCTGCCTTAAGAGGTTCCTCAAGGCCGTCATAAGGCGCGTCGCCTATTCCGAGTACATTTACGCCGTTTCTTTTAAGTCTGTCGCAGAACTGCCAGTAAGTGTGCGGAAAATTCGGTGATATAAATATAAAGTTCATAATTCCTCCAGTCCTTTCTTTACAGCCCTCTATACTTATACAGTGCTCAACTACGCTTCATCGCGTCTGCCGGCTATGTGATACGGAAGAGCGACAAACAGAGCTCCTCCGACTATGTTGCCAAGAGTTACAAGCGCAAGATTATATGCAAAGCCTCCTGCTGTCACGGCGTCATGTGCCGGCTGCAGCAGAGCAACAGTGAACAGAGTCATGTTGGCGATGCTGTGCTCAAATCCGGTCGTTATGAACGCGAACAGACACCAGAATACCATTATCAGTTTGCCGGCATCCGATGTCGCCCTTCCGGCGCACCAGACAGCAAGACATACCAGATAGTTGCAGAGTATGCCGCGCGCAAATAGCTGCACAGCTCCGGCCCCCATCTTGGCTGCGGCGGCAGAGACCATGAAATCCGATACCTGCCCCGCGCAGAGGCCTGTCAGATGGTAAATGCATCCGAGAAGAATGCCCCCCGCGAGGTTTCCGATCCAGCATATGCACCATAGCTTCAGTGCGTCTGCCCAGGTGACCTT
This sequence comes from Mogibacterium sp., assembly GCA_017469325.1. Next base: position 5,818 of record JAFUGO010000153.1, read on the forward strand.
TTTATCGAGCAGGCCCGCTGCCATTGCAAGATTGTTGCCGGTGAACAGTTCTGCTCCCGCCATCACGACCAGGCTGAGTGCGACTCCGAAAGAGAGTCCCATCACGACCTTTGCATAAGGCTGACCGGTCAGGAGTCCTCCTATGGTAAACGCAAGAAGCACACCTATCCCGATATACGCGCCGGCCATCATAGACATGATGAAGTATCCGGCCGGGTTTTTTCTGAGGAAGCCGACTTTTGAAGCCGCTCCTGCCGATACTTTGTCATAGTCCGCTCTGAACATCTCTCTTCTCCGTTTAATAATCAAACTATTCGTTTATTATAAACTCATTTCGTATAAAACAAAAGGACGGAATAGAATTCCGTCCCGTTCGTGGTGGCCCATATTGGACTTGAACCAATGACCTACAGGTTGTCACCCTGTCGCTCTCCCAGCTGAGCTAATGGACCGCGTCGCTGTTCTCTATTGTAGCGGAAAACAGCGCAGATTGCCACCCCTAATTTCAGATTATTCGCTCAGAGCTTTTTTTGCCAGGCTGTCGGCGATCTCATTGTACTTATTGCCGGCGTGGGCTTTGACCTTCACGAACTTTATGTCCATGGTCTTTCTGGCCTCGGCAACGTAATCACGGTAAGCCTGTGTCAGAGGATTGTTCGCCTTCCAGCGTTTATCGGCCCAGGCACCTATGCCCTCGTAATCGTGGTAGATCTCAACAGCCTGTATGCCGTTAGCCATGCAATGGTCTATCGCAAGCTTTGATCCCATGACCTCACCTGCGACATTTCTCTGCTTTGCAGCCTCGGCATCGTCGAAAGCAGCGTTCAGTTCAGTGGTTTTGCTGTTTCCGTCAGCACCGGTCTCCACTATGACCACACCGCACGAATACCTTCCGCTCGCGCTGTCATAACTGCCGTCCACGTAGGCCCTGACGCCTTCAGGGAAACCGTCCTTCTTTGTATCGTCAGCTGCCAGTCCCAGGTAAGCCATGGCCTCCGAAGGATCGGCAAAGCTCTTGTACTCCGCTCCCGGGTATCCGTCCACCTGTGCCTTGCAGTCGTCCCAGCTCATGAAAAGTCCGGTCGTCCTGCCCTTTCTTACCACGTATACTTTTTTAGCCATTTCCGTTGTTTCTCCATCTGCCGCTGAAGCCGCAGCGCTCTTTTTGCTGTGACCGGTCTCAGGGTTCTCGTCAAATTTCTTAAGGAATGTCATTCTGTGGATAGGAGTCTTTCCAAGAGTCCTGAGTCCCTCATAGTGCTTCGCCGTTCCGTATCCCTTGTTGCCCGCAAAATCGTAACCGGGATAGACGCTGTCCATCTCCGTCATGTATGTATCTCTGGCAACTTTTGCTACTATCGACGCCGCCGCTATGCACAGGCATTTCTCATCGCCCTTTATGATCGACTCGCTAGGCATTCCGGCATCGAGCTTAACAGCGTCTATAAGGAGGATGTCCTGCGCGTGTGCGCTCCCTTCGGAAGCAAGGAGTCCCCGCTGCGAAAGCATGTCGTGCACTGCCGCTATAGCCCTCTTCATGGCTGTCTTTGTCGCCTCAAGGATGTTGAGCTCGTCTATCTCATGATTGTCGGCGATGCCGATGCCCCATGCGACGGCTCTCTCCTTTATTACATCCGATAGTTCTTCGCGCCTTTTGGCCGATAGCTTCTTTGAATCGTTCACGCCCGGCACGTCGAAATCATCGGGCAGTATAACACAGGCAGCATATACCGGCCCGGCAAGAGGGCCTCTTCCGACCTCATCTATGCCCGCAACATACCGGTAGCCCTGTGCTCTGAGATCGTCCTCATGGGCTTTCATCTCAGCCAGCTTTGCAATGTCTCTTTCAAGTCTTTCCTGTTTAGTCATATCTTTTTACGTAAAGTATTCTTTACATACTGCACGGTGATTGTTCAGTTGTTATGTAAAGCGTTCTTTACCGTAAAGTAACCTTTACAGTAAAGTTTACTTTACTTTCTCCAGTGTGATCCTTCCGATCTTTCCGCCCCTGAACTCATCCAGAACTATGCGCCCTGTCCTTTCATAGTCTATCCTTTTGCCTGAAAGGATAAAGCCTCTTTTAAGAGCGATATTATCCATATTCTCGAGCGCATCTTCAGATACTTCATCCAGCTTATATCTTTCCTTCAGAAGATCCGGATAGCGTTTCCCGAGCACTTTTATAAGTTCGAATCCGAGATCCTGCACACCGAGGATATCATCCTTGATGCTTCCGCAGACTGCCAGATTGAGTCCTACCTCGGGATCCTCAAACTTAGGCCAGAGTATTCCCGGTGTATCCAGGAGCTGCATCCCGTTCGGAAGAGTCAGCCACTGCTTTCCCTTTGTAACGCCCGGACGGTCGCCGGTCTGTGCCGAGCGCCTGCCCGTCAGTCTGTTGATGAGCGACGACTTTCCCACATTAGGAACGCCGACTATCATTATGCGAAGCGGACGCTTTATGGATCTCACTTCGTCTCTTTTCTTCTGCTCTGCCTCAAGGGCTTTCAGAAGCTTCTTTATATTATCTCCCGACTGCAGATTGAGCGCCATCACGCGCCTTACGTCTTTGTTCTCCGCAAACTTCTCGCACCATCTTGCTGTCTCTGCCTCATCGGCGAGGTCTGCCTTGCCCAGGACTATGATGCGCGGCTTGCCGGATATGAGCTCGTCTATTATCGGGTTTCTCGAAGACACGGGAATACGGCTGTCAACGATCTCTACGACCGCGTCGACAGCTTTAAGGTTGTCACGTATGAGCTCCCGGGTTTTCTTCATGTGGCCGGGATACCAGTTGATATTGTCTATCAT
>JAFUGO010000154.1 GCA_017469325.1 Mogibacterium sp.
CGCCATGTCGTGGTAGGTCTCGCGTGCGAGATCGTGTAAGCGGCGTCCTCCAGATATTCTATCTGGGCGACCTCCGCCTTACCCCTGCATTCGAAGGCCGCGAGGGCCATGCCCATGGCCGCCGCCGTGTAAGGCCCCGCGCTCTGCGTGACCATATCGCGTATGGCATCCGCCACCTCGCGGTGGCTCTTGCATATAACCTTTTTCACTTCAACAGGATATATGCGGCGGTCGAGTATGCTGACCTCGCCGTCCTCATACCATGCGATGTTTTCATACTGAAGCATCCATGCAAGTCCCTTATCCTGTCTTTCCATCCTGTTGTCTCCCTGTATGTATTCCCTCAGCTCCGGCCTATGCGTTTTCGTTCTCTGCTTCAGCCTTGCGCTTCGCTTCTTCCTCTTCCTCTAGCACTCTGTACGCAACTTTTCCTACAAGAGTCTTCGGCAGCTCATCGCGGAACTCGATGTCATACGGCATCGAATACTTGGCGATGTGCTTCCTTGCATATGACAGAAGCTCGTTCTTCAGTTCTTCTTTGCCCGCGTCTGTTGAAGGAACACCGTTCGCCGGCTTGACGAACATCTTTACCTTCTGCATCTTATAGTCATCAGGCACTCCGATGCAGCAGCTCATCTGTACCTTCTCGTGCGCGTCGAAGATGTTCTCGAGCTGTGCCGGATAGATGTTGTATCCGGACGAGATGATCATTCTCTTTGCTCTTCCGCGGAAGTAGATGAAACCCTCGCTGTCCATGGTGCCGAGGTCGCCCGTGTAAACCCATGTGAGTCCGTCATCGTGAGTCCTAAGCGTCTGGGCTGTCTCTTCAGGCATGTCCATGTAGCCCTTCATCACGGTAGGTCCCGAAAGCAGGATCTCGCCCTCTTCTCCGTAAGGCAGCACTTTGTCTGTGCCCGGCTCTACGATCTTGTAGTAAGTGTCAGGGAACGGTATGCCGATGCTGCCCTCCTTGTGCATCTGAGGAGGAGTCAGGCATGATGCCGTAACGCACTCAGTCGTGCCGTAGCCCTCGCGCACCTGCACCTTGCAGTTGTGATCGAAGAGGAATTTGTCGAGCTTCTTCTTGAGCTCTACCGAGAGCGAGTCGCCGCCCGAGAACACTCCCTTGAGGCTCGAGAGGTCCTTGCCGTTCATCGAAGGCAGTCTCAGCATAGCCTCGTAAAGAGTAGGCACGCCTGCAATGAAGTTGCACTTGTTCTTTGTTATCTGCTTTGCATAGCTCTTTGGTGTGAACCTCGGAACGAGCAGGCATCTGCCGCCCTGCGACAGCATTGTGTGCAGGCATACTCCGAGTCCGAATCCGTGGAAGAGCGGCATCGCTGCCAGCATCTTATCTCCCGGGCGGAACATCGGATTCGCCGATACCACCTGCTCCGACAGAGCGTTGAAGTTGAGGTTTGTGAGCACGATACCCTTTGTTGTGCCTGTGGTGCCTCCCGAGTACAGGATCGCAGCCGGATCGTCAGGGTTGCGCTTTACTCTGTATTCATAACCGCAGTGCTTTCCGAGTCCCATGAAGTCAGGCCACTGGAATACCGGCGCATCATCAGGGATCTTCGCGATCTTGCGTCCCTCTGTGAGCATGTATCCCATCTTGATAGGTCTTGTGAGCTCGTCCTTGACGCGCGCGATTATGACGTTCTGGATCTTCGTGTTCTTACGGATCGCTTCGATCTTGTGATAGAACTGGTCGAGCGTGACCACCATCACCGACTCCGACATGTTGAGGTAGTTCTCTATCTCCTTCTCTGCCGAAAGAGGATGGACCATGTTTCCGATCGCACCTACCAGATTCACCGCGTACAGCATGTAGATCGCCTGCGGGCAGTTAGGCATCGCGATGGTGACCTTGTCATTCTCCCTGATGCCGAGTATCCTGAGCGACTTCGCGCAGGTGTTGATCTGCTCGATCATGCTTCTGTACGTTATGTGCTTGCCCATGAAATCGAGAGCGATGTAGTTCGGATACTTTTTCGCTATCGCCTCTACCTTTTCATATATGGTTCCGTTTGTATACTCAAGGGTCTTCGGCAGGTCTCCGCTGCTCGCGAACCATGGTGTTGCTACATTTTCGGGTATCGGAAAGACGATCTTTCCTTCCTCATTGAGAGTTCTCTCGTAAGCCATTTCTGTCTTGCCTTTCATTTATATGATCATCAGTATGAATCGATTACTTCTTTGTTCCGCAGGTCATCCTGCCGTCCGCTTAACCGGCACCCGTAAACAATCCTCATAATCATAACACTTTTTGCTCCTTACAGCTATCTCTGTAAACAAAATATACTGCGCCGGCAGAGCTTCCGTGAATACAGCTACCGTATGCGGCATCAGGATCGTAAGCCTCACGGTATTTTTGATTGAAAAAAACGAAACGCCGCCGACATCCCGGCAGCACCGATTCCCAATACCACCCGATATGATGCTATAATACTAGAACGATCCATATATCATACGGCACTGCCGTAAGGAAGGATAATACTGATGAAAAGAGTGATATGCGACTGCGACAATACCGCAAACTTTCCGGGCCGGCCAATGGATGATGCTCTGGCTATCCTTTATCTGCTGGGCTGCTCTGATGATATAGAACTCCTGGGACTCACCTGCAACTACGGCAACGGTACATCCGAGGAATCGTACATAAGCAATGAGGCCCTGCTGAACGAGACCGGTTATACAGGCATCCCGGTACTGAAAGGATTTGAGCAGGGAGAGGATCCGGCTTCATGTGAAAGCGCCGCATTCATTGCCGAGATGGCGGACCGGTACTCCGGCGAACTTGTTTTTCTCGGCATCGGTTCTCTCGGCAATCTGTACGGAGCATATCTGCTGGATAATGATATATTCAGCAAGATCAGTCAGATAGTTCTTATGGGAGGGATCACCGAACCACTGATGATACACGGCAGCACCCCGCTCGATGAACTGAATTTTTCTGTCAATGCAAAAGCTTCATCCCTGGTGCTGAGCAAGGGCCGCAACATATCCATAATAACAGGCAACAACTGCCTGCCTGTATCGGAGCTCCCCAAGGATGAGTTTCTGGATATGCTCTGCTCATCAGACAACCCCGCCGGAATGTATATCGCTCAGAAATGCGGCTACAGATTCAAGACAAAAGAAGTCGTTTACGGCGCAGACAGCTCATATTGCTGGGATGTAGTTGCTGCTGCATATATCAATCATCCCGAAAAGTACACGGACCATCCGACACCTTGTTTTATCAATGAAGAAGAGATAGCTCGAAGCGGATTTCTCCATCCATGTTCAGAAGATGAAGCTAACAATATCATCAACATCCCCGCAGCCCGGAGCCGACAGGACCTTCAGGCACTCTTTTACAGCAGATGGCTGAAGATCGATATACACACGGGTGACGCAAACTTCTCATGCAAGGGTCTGTATCTGGTTAAACCAATTTAAAAGGGTGCACATATTTAGGATGTGCACCCCTTGTTTAATGCTTGCTGACCTGTCCGTTATTTGAGAGTAAATGTCAGGTTTACAACAGTACCATTATTTCGACTTGTCCGGGTTTTCAGAGCTGATCGTTTCTGATACTTTGATGATCTGATCCAGAACATCTATAGCATCAAGTACCAGCTCAGGGCATAGTGTGAACATCGTCCCCGCCTCAAGGATCCTGCCAAGACCTTCCGGAGTGGATATATCATCGCCTACAAGATCTTTGCACATGCATGATCCGCGGCGTTCCCTCCATTTATTGATGAATTCTGCACGCTTTGCCATAAGTGCATCCCGATGATCCATATCATCAGGCCCGTTGTGACCATACTTCATTCCGATCACCATCATTGCACCAATAACAGCACCGCAGGTCTCGCCCATACCTGAGCCTCCGCCGAATGCAGAAGCAAGTCTGTTTGCCTCTTCGGCAGACAAGCCAATGTCGTCAGCATAATGACTTATCACAACCTGACTGCAGTCCTGCCCTCTCATGAACAATCCTTCTACCTGTTCTTTATCCATTTCAGTCCCTCCCTGAGTCTAGGCTTCTGTAGTTCCGCCGCAGCTCGATCCGGCACCGGCAGTACATGCGTAGCAATGCTTATCGAAGCAAATGGATCTTGGTTCATACGGCTTGTCAAGTATATCGAAAATGGACTCTCCCGCAGATATCTTCATATCTGCCGCCTGATTGAAATCGCAGTCGTAAAGAGAGCCGTCCCAGGCTACCGAAAGCTGGAATCTGCACATCATATTCTCAAGTGTAGCGGGATTGAAGGCATCATGAAGTTTAGTCATATATCCTTCGAGATTTCCCGAACTCACAAGGAACGCTCCGAAACGTCCCATAGGATTATTGGTGATGCAGAACAGATTGTTGAATACGATACCGTAGTCACTTCCGAGCTTTGCTTTATACTCATTCTCCATCGTAGTCTGATCAGGCGGGAAGAATGCTCCTCCCGGATTATATACCATATTAAGCACGAGCTCAGGATCTTTTCCATATCCGAGCGCATTCAGTTTTTTAAGGACCTCAATGGATCTCTCAAACACTTTATCACCGCGCTGTCTGTCAGTCTTCTTGGCTTTATAATGCGGCAAAGATACGAAGAGCTCAACCTTATTCTTTGCATAGAATTCCGGCAGGTCTGTATATCCTTCCTCAAGCAGGATAACCATATTCGATCTTACTATTACATGATCACATATTTTGCAGCACTCCTCTGTGAACCATCTGAAATTCGGATTCATCTCAGGAGCTCCGCCTGTAATATCAATCGTTTCGAACCCCCAGTCGGAGTAGATCTTCAGGCATGCCTCCATGACCTCTTTGCTCATCACTTCTTTTCTGTTAGGCCCCGCCTCAACATGGCAGTGCTTACATACAAGATTGCAAAGACGTCCAACGTTGATCTGCAGAACATTCATATCCGCAGTCTTAGCGATTGCCGGATCCTTGATTTTAGACTCAAACACCGGCACGCTGTCTAGTTCTCTGAACTTTTCTCTCATATCCATAGTACTGTTTTCCCTAAAAGTACGGGGCTGCTGCACTATACTGCAGCAGCCCATGTAAATGCTTATTTATATTACTGCTCCAGCTTATCTACAACATTCTTCATCTGTACGCCATGAACGAGCGTAATACCTGCCTTCATAGCAGCGGCAACATGAATTGCCTCTGTCATCTCTTCCTCATCTACTCCCATAGACAGCAAAGTCTGAGTATAGGAGTCGATGCAGTACGGGCACATCTCGGAATGTGAAATCGCAAGAGCGATCAGAGCCTTTTCTCTTGCAGTGAGAGCTCCGTCAGCCATTACAGGACCATAGTAACCCATAAATGCGTCCCATAGTGCAGATGCTTCTTCTCCCATTGTAGGGAATTTTGCCAGATCATCAGGATTGTAGTAAGTGTTCATATATTTCCTCCTAATTATTAAATAGTTTCACGGAACAATACCTTTGATGGAAGCTTCGCTAAAATACATCATTATTATAGCCTTCTTAATTAGACCCAGTCTACTTTTGTATATTAGCGGATCTGAGTGGATATGCTCTTTGTTTCGGTGTATAATTCATCATATTTTGAGAAACCATTTTACGGCAAAGAGGTTCCGCTAAGGGTAAAGGGAATGCTTGAATTAGAAGGAATCACAAAAGAATACAGGACAGGTGCTGAAGTTGTTCACGCCCTGAAAGGTATCGATCTTGCTTTCAGAGAAAGCGAGTTTGTTTCGATACTCGGGCCGTCCGGCTGCGGCAAGACCACCATGCTCAACATCCTCGGAGGTCTTGACCAGTATACGGACGGTGATCTTGTAATTGACGGGATCAGCACCAAGAAATACAAGGATGCCGACTGGGACGCATACAGGAATGACACCATCGGTTTTGTATTCCAGAGCTACAACCTTATCTCGCATCAGACTGTGCTTTCAAACGTCGAGCTGGCGCTGACTCTCTCTGGTGTTTCCGCTTCTGAGAGGAAGCAGCGCGCGGTCGCTGCTCTCGAGCAGGTCGGACTCGGCGATCAGATAAACAAAAAGCCTGCGGAGATGTCCGGCGGACAGGTGCAGCGTGTGGCTATCGCCCGTGCGCTCATAAACGACCCGGATATCATACTGGCCGATGAGCCGACGGGAGCTCTCGATTCGGCGACCAGCACGCAGGTAATGGATATACTCAAGGATATCTCCACGCGCAAGCTGGTCATAATGGTCACCCATAACCCGGATCTTGCAGAGCAGTATTCCACAAGGATAGTAAAGCTCTCCGACGGTAAAGTGACAAGTGACTCGAATCCGTTTATTCCGGGAACTGCAGACGCGGAAGATGCAGTATCAGTCGCGCCTGATGCCCGCAACGAGGCCGTCGGCAAGTTTGCCGGCAAGCACGCGGGCAAAGCCATCGGAAGCGGACGTGCTTCGGGCCGCCGCAACAGATCCATGTCCATGGCAACGGCTCTGCGCCTGTCGCTCAACAACCTCATGACCAAAAAGGCCCGTACCCTGCTCACGGCATTCGCGGGCAGCATCGGCATCATTGGCATCGCGCTCATACTATCCGTCTCGAACGGATTCCAGACATACATCGACAAGCTCGAAGAGGATACACTGTCATCGTACCCTCTGACCATACAGTCAGAGACGGCCGACATGTCGTCAATGATCACCGCGTTCATGACAAACGCCGCGGACACCGAAGGAGAATCCTCGGGCAACAAGGTCCACGAGCAGCAGATCATGACGGACATGCTCGCCAGCGTCGGCACCAACGACCTCGCGGCATTCAAGAAGCATGTCGATTCCAACATAGATACGATCGGCGACTGGTTCAACGCCTACGATTACTCGTACGGTCTCTCGGTAAATATCTACTCGACCGACCTTAAGTACGGTCCGCTCAGAGTGAGCCCGGGCTCCATCATGCAGTCATACATGAGCGGTTTTCAGCAGAACAACTTCTCAATGATGAACACGGACGTCTTCTTCCAGATGATGGACAACGAGGAACTCCTCAAATCGCAGTACAAGGTGCTCGCCGGCAAATGGCCTGAGAAGTACAACGAGCTCCTCCTCGTGCTCGACAGCGAAGACCAGCTGAACGACTACATCGTCTACACCATCGGACTCCGCGATCCGCAGGAGCTGAAGGACATGATCAACGACGTCATGGCCGGTGAGACGGTAGAGAATACAAATGAGCGGCTCGAGTGGACATACGACGACTTCCTGGGCAAGGAGTTCGCGCTCGTACACGCCTGTGATACTTACAGGCGCAACTCTTCGTATGACGTCTGGGAGGATATGTCGGATGACGAGGACTACATGGAAAACCTGATCAAGGATTCCGAGAAGCTCCACATCACCGGCATCGTGTGCGCGAAAGAAGTTTCTTCGGCCAACGCCATGGATTCGGGTATCGGCTACCTGCCTTCGCTCACCATGCACATGATCGATTACGCAAAGGATTCGGATATCGTGAAGATCCAGCGCGCGAACGACAAGGTCGACGTCTTCAGCGGCAAGACCTTCGAATCGATCCGCAACAAGACGGACGAAGGCCTTGGCTTCGAGGATATGATCAGCATCGATGAGGGCAAGCTCAGAAAAGCGCTCGGCGGCGACATCGACCCGAATGCGGTACAGAAGGATATCGCAAAGATCGCACAGGATGCGCTCGGTGACGCAGACCCAAGCGGAATGATAAAAGATGTCATGGCAGCTACCGGGACAAATTCAGGAGCGATGCTGAAGGATCTTCTTGGGCAGGAACCTGACAAACTGTACACCATTCCTCTTGATGATGAGGCTATCGATAAAGCTCTGGGAGACCACCTTGACACCGGAAAGCACCGTTCCGTTGTGAATAAGCTCCTTAAGAATTATGCCGCAGAGCTCAAAAAGCAGGCTGCAACTATGCGTGAAGAGTGGTCAACTCAGGCGAAGGAGCTCCAGGCGCAGATAGACAGCAATCCTGCAATGATCCAGATGATCATTGCACAGTATAAGCAGCAGGGAGTCGATATTACCGAGGAAGAACTTCTTGAGTGTCTTTCAAATGCCGATGGCAGAGTAATGCTCCCGACCGCCGCGGAAAAACTACCTCCTCAGGTTGAGGAATTCCTTAAGAGCGAAGCTACTGTCAACGCGGTGGCAGCTTACGCGGAAGGAATAGCTCTGCAGCAGACAGTAAAGAATGTACCGCCTGCGCTCGGCAAGGCGGCCGAGGCAGTCGGCAAGCAGTTCAACGTTGATCCGTCCGGCATCGCCGACGCATTCAAGATGAAGATGGACGAGGACGAGATCACAAGGCTCATCACGGCATATGTATCCGGCGGTCAGGAGACCAACTACGAGAACAACCTGCGCAAGCTCGGTTACGCCGATCTCGCAAAGCCTAACGCGATGTCGTTCTACCTAAAGGACTTCGAGTCCAAGGAAAACTTCCTCAAGTTCATCGACGACTACAATCAGGATATGCAGGACGCCGGCGACGAGGACATGGTCATCAGCTACACCGATCTGACGGGCGTGATGATAAAGTCGGTCAAAAACATAACCAATGCGGTCAGCTACGTGCTCATCGCTTTCGTTGCGATCTCGCTCATAGTATCGTCCATCATGATCGGAGTCATCACATACATCTCCGTTCTTGAGAGGACCAAAGAGATCGGCATCCTGCGAGCGATCGGTGCATCCAAGAAGGACATCTCGCGCATATTCAACGCCGAGACCATAATCGTCGGACTCTGCGCGGGCGTGATAGGAATAGGAGCCAGCCTGCTCCTGCTCATACCTATCAACAAGATACTGATACATCTCACAAAGATAGCGGCGCTGAAGGCAATACTGCCGCTGGGCGGAGGGATCGCACTCATAATAATTAGCATACTCCTCACCTTCATCGCGGGACTCATCCCGTCGGGAATGGCGGCCCGCAAAGATCCGGTAGTTGCCCTCAGGACCGAATAGTGTTTTGGGGCGGCCCTTTCGATCCGGTAGTCTTGACAATCAATTGGTGGATGAAGTATTTGTCAAGACAGTCCACCCCAAAGGACCGGAAATAAGGAACTACTCAGCATATTTCTTGTACAAACACTGTTATAGGACCCGGTTTGTCAAGACAACTTCGAAATATTCTTGACAGATGCAGGTTCCCGGACCCAGATCTGCAAGAATCAGCAGACATTATCCAACCCTGAGATGAAGAGTCTTGACAATATTTGAGGTTTTTCATCATCGATACAAGAAAACCAGCAGCTTCAAAGCATATGTCGCATATGTCAACAAACAAATGAAAGAGCGGTGGATGGGGTCCACCGCTCTTTCCGTATTGTCTTAGGTATTATATGGAAAATGTTATATGGAGGTTTCAGAGTTTCTCTCTGTACACTCATATATTAATCCTTGATTATGTTGAAATCGTGATATTTGTGAGAACGAAACTTGTAGTTCTTCTGTCGTATCAGAAAAATACTCCTTTTATCCAGATCTCGAGGCCTATCGCGATAAGGATGAGTCCTCCGAGTATAGAAGCCCTGCCCGCGAGCATTTCTCCAAGCTTTTTGCCCAGTCTGAGCCCGGCCAGGCATATCACCAGGGTCACCACTCCGATTATGAGCGAGGACACCGCTGCCTGAGCTGCGTTATACGACGCTGTCGTGAATCCTACCGAAAGCGCGTCTATGGATGTCGCGACTCCCTGCACCATCAACGCTGCAAAAGAAAGTTTTGTGCCGTTCGTTCCGGACGAAGCCTTGCTCTTTGCTGAGGTTTCATCGCCTGTTTCCGCATTAGCATCGGGATCCGATCCGGACTTCAGCTCTTTTGCTCCGTCTCTCAGAAGACCGATTCCTATTATCAGAAGAAGGATCAGTGCGATCCACGGGATGAGAGGTCTGAACCACTCGAACTTCTCGGCGGCCCGGGTTACCAGGAACCAGCCGATCAGCGGCATGGCAAACTGGAACGCCGCAAAAGTGCCGGCTATCCCGAGGCTTCTGCCCGTGGTCATATTTCTGTCGGCCAGGCCGTTGGCAATGGATACGCTGAAAGCATCCATCGCAAGCCCCACTCCGAGCAGTGCGCTGGTAATGAATAATTCCGTGTTCAAATACATCCCTCTTTTGCGGGCCGGCAGTCCAGCCCCCGCAGACTATAGCTTGTTTATTTCCTTTATCGCCCTGAGCAGCTTAGGGAATTCCTCTTTGACAGGCAGCCTCACGCGCGCCGAGCTTGAATCGAGGCCCTTGAAATCGTAACCGTCTATAACGAGAACGCCTCTTTTGAAGAACTCCTGCTTCAGGTCGATATTCCTGTCGTCGTGGTAGAGCAGCAGGAGCGAGTTTGTGTCCAGAGTCTCCGCCATGTGCAGCCGCCCCGACGCTCCGCCCGGATTCTCTTTAGTGCATCCGAGAGCCCTGCGTATCCTCCTCTTCATGGAAGCGAAGTCCTTCTTGCTCTTCTTTATGAAGTCGTCATGCTTCAGCGCTTCGGCCGCCACTTCGCGTGTCAGCTCGCCCACCATGTAAGGATTCACCATTTTGTTCATGCAGTGGATAAGCTCCTTGCAGGCGATTATGTAGCCTGCCCTCATTCCGGCAAGTCCGAAGCCCTTCGAAAGAGTGCGCACGACCACGAGGTTCGGGTACTCCTCGCAGAGTCTGATCGCCGAATTCCTCTTAGGCATGAAGTCTCCGTACGCCTCGTCGATAATGACCGTGATGTCATTCTTGAGCGCCTTCGAGACTATCTTCTCGATGTCCTTTATATCGATCATCTGGCCCGTCGGGTTGTTCGGATTGTCTATGTATATGAAGTTGTATTGCTTCTCCTTCTCTGAAGCCTTCACATAGGTCCTGGCGATGTAGTGCATCGACATGAACTCATAGGAGTCGAATTTGTAGTTGTACCCCTTCTTGAGCTGGTAAGGAGCGTAGTCGATGCCGATCATCTCGGCGTGCATGTAGTAATCCGTGAACTGCGGCGATATGCCGAGCGCCACGGCGTTATGCGTGTCGAAGATGTTGTTGATGATATACAGAGCGTTTATGCTGCCGTCCGTAATTATGATGTTATCGCGTTCGATATTGCACTGTTTCTTCCAGTATTCGATTATAGCATCATACATGACCTGGGTGTGCGGATACGGACCGAGCCTTTTCGTGTCGAATTCCTTCACGACATCGGCGCACTCAGGCGGGAAGCCGTAAGGATTACATCCCTCGCTGCAGTCGATGCCGCCTTCCGGCAGATCGATGTGATCGCTCGCGTAGCTGATCTTCTCGTTATCCAGAAGCTGCCTCTTGATTTTCAGTCTTTCCATCACTCTTCCCTCGATTACTCCGACCTTTGTATATACCGTCAGGCACGCTCTCGCTAAGATTTCGGACGCAGCGGTACTAATCTCTGTCTGCGCCTTCGGCTTGCCAATCGATAAGTGCCGGCGTCCTCCACTTACCTGCCGGTATATACAAAGCCCGGATTCAACAGTAGTAGTCTAAAACAGTCCGTTCGCCTTTAGTATAAACAGGAACACCGGGATCGTGAAGCACGAAGTGATAGTCGTGATCACGACCAGCTCTCCGGCAAGCTTGCCGTTGCCTCCCATGGAGCTCGCCATCGCGTAGCTCGCAAGAGCTACCGGAGCCGCGACCATCAGGGTCACGGCGATGAGCTGTACGTCTCTTATGCCCAGGAGTACAGCTCCCGCGATGCCGAGCGCAGGAAATACCACCAGCTTGCCGGCAGTGCAAATTATTATTCTCTTTCTGTCGCTGCTGAAGCCCTGCAGATTGAGCGCCGCTCCCAGCAGTATCATCGCTATCGGCGACGTGGCATCGGACAGAGTCCCTATCGTCCCCTCGACTGCCGACGGCAGATGTATCCCGAGGATCATCACGATAAACGCCGCGATTCCTCCGTCGATAATAGGGTTGGTCAGTATCCTTTTCAGGATGTGCCGCACGTTCACCTTGCCGCCTCTGAATGTCTCGAAGAGGACGACGGCGGACGCGTTGTAGAACGGCACCACCAGCATCATTATTATCGCGACCGCGGTGATGTTTCCCTTGCCGAAGAGATTGACCGCGATCGGGAATCCCATCAGCACGTAATTGCTCCTGTACAGAGCCTGTATCATCGCGCCGCGCTCGAAATTGTCGGGTTCAATTTTGCAGACGAAAAGCCACGAGACCACAAACTGGAACAGCGTGAATCCTACCGCGTAAAGCCCCAGCTTCATATCCATATTATCCGCGATGTTCTTGCCGTAAAGATTGTCGAACATTATAAAAGGATACAGTGCAACGAACACCGCGTGGGTGAACTTCCGCACATCCTCATCCGTCACGACATGCGTCACCTTCAGGATGATCCCGATGTTCAGATATATGGCCGACGGAACGACGGCATTTACGCAAATAATAAAGTTCTGCAGCATGGGATAATTGTAACATATCACCTGTTCCCTGTTATTGATAAACGCGCAAAAAGTCTGTAGAATCTGAAAGGTGCCGGCAGCATCGCCTGCCGGTATACTGGACAGACCGGGAGCGGAATATGTTAGCAAGCAATTATCTGATAATCAATAAGAAGCCTCAGAAGTTCAAAGAGATGCGGATCGCGGGCAGGACCGCGGTCTTTATCGCCGAGAACGGAAGACCTCTCGACTTCGGAGTGCTGGCTCTCGATGATTCCATATATACGATGATGTCCTGCGAGCAGGTGAACCTCATGATGATGGTCATCGACCGGCAGGGTTCCCGCACGGTCGAATGTATCTTCTGGCAGACCGCCGAGGGATTCGAGCAGGACGCGGACGCAATAAAAAAAGCTTCGGGACTTAAGATCTCGAAGCAGGATCTGAAAATAAACAGCTACGCCTGGTCGATAGCGAAGAAGCTTGATGAGGGCGTCCGCGTGAAGGTAACGGACGCGGTCGACGCGTCCGACATGGTGGTATGCCCGGAGTGCGGTATGCTGAACCCGAAGGGTTCCCCTTATTGCCTCGACTGCGGAGCGGATATTCCGTGATTATTTCAGGTTTTGTTTTACCAGGTCTGCGAACTCTTTGCAGCTTTTGCCGCCCGGGAGCCCGGTCATCCGGGAGCCGAGCATGGTATCCGCAGCTTTGACGGCCGCCTCAAGACGGGCGGCTTTTTCTGTGAGCCCGATGTGGCGCAGCATCATTACCGCGGCCGTCATAAGGCTCGCCGGATTCGCCAGATGGGCGATGCCATCAGCGACCATGCGAGGCGCGCTTCCGTGGATGGCCTCGAATAATGCCATGTCGTTACCTATATTTGCGGAACCAGCCGTACCGACTCCGCCCTGTATCTGAGCGGCTTCGTCAGTGATAATGTCTCCGTACAGATTCGGGAGTACGAACACCTCGAATCCGCTGCGGATATCCTTGTTGATCAGGTTTGCCGCCATGATGTCGACAAACCATGTGTCAGTTTCTATCTCAGGATAATCCTTGGCGACATCAAGGCAGATGCTCTGGAAATCACCGTCCGTTTTCTTCATTATGTTTGCCTTGGTAACTATGGACACGCGCTTCTTGCCGTTGGCGCGGGCAAAGTCATACGCAGCCTCAGCGATGCGGCGCGTTCCTTCACCGGTTATTACCTTGAAGTCCACCGACAGACCGTCACCGGCCTCTGAGCCGAGCCTTACTCCGCGGCTTCCGAGTGCGTACTCACCCTCTGTGTTCTCGCGGAAGAAGGTCCAGTCTATGCCTTCCGAAGGAATACTCACCGGTCTTACGTTCGCGAAGAGGTCGAAGTATTTGCGCAGATATACGTTTGCGCTCTCGAGGTTTATGCCGCCCATGGCAGCGTTCGGTGTGGTCGTAGGTCCCTTGAGCAGGACATCGCAGGCTTCCATCTGCGAGCGTACGGAAACAGGTACGGTCTCGCCGGCCGCGAGCCGTTCCTCAAGGGTAAAGCCTACAATCTCTTTGAATTCACTGCGGCCCGCGGCAAGCTCCTCTTCAAGGAGCTGTCCGAGGAC